>DASSPC010000021.1:0-4380 GCA_035699865.1 Oryzihumus sp.
CAGGGTGGCGAGCAGCCGGGTGAACCCGACCTGCATCTCCACGCGCGCCAGCTGCTGCCCGAGGCACTGGTGGACACCGTGCCCGAAGGCCAGGTGCCCCGCGTACTCGCGGCCGAGGTCGAGCCGATCGGGATCGGCGAAATGGGCCGGGTCGCGGTTGGCTGCCGGCAGCGAGAGCACCACGGCGTCCCCCTTGCGGATGGTCCGCCCACCGGCGACGACGTCCTCGGTGGCCACCCGCACCAGCCCGAACTGGACGATCGTCAGGTAGCGCAGCAGCTCCTCGACGGCACCGTTGACCGACGCCGGGTCCGCGCGCAGCCGCTCGAGCTCGGCCGGGTGCTGCAGCAGCGCGAACGTGCCGAGCCCCAGCATGTTGGCGGTCGTCTCGTGGCCGGCAATGAGCAGCAGCAGGCCGATGTTGATGAGCTCCTCGTCGTTGAGGCGGTCCGGGCCCTCGAGGTGCACCAGCCCGCTGAGCAGGTCCTCACCCGGAGCCGATCGCTTGGCCAGGACCAGCTCGAGCATGTAGGCGCGGAACTCGCCCCGGGCGCGCAGCAGCTCAGGGCCCTCCGACGTCAGGGACAGCAGCAGCCTGGAGCGTTGCTGGAACTCCACCCGGTCCACGTAGGGCACGCCGAGGAGCTCGCAGATCACCAGCGACGGCACGGGCAGGGCGAACGAGCTGACGAGGTCGGCCGGCGCGCCGGCAGCCCGCATCGCCTTCAGGTGCTCGTCGACGATCTCGGTGACCCGGGGCTGCAGGGCGTTCATCCGCCGCACCGTGAACTGACCCGTCAGCAGCCGCCGGTAGCGGGTGTGCTCGGGCGGGTCCAGCCCGATGAACTGGCCCGGCTGGGGCTGCAGGAACGGCTTGAGCTCCTCGGGGACCAGGCGGATCGGGTTCGCGCCGAGGCTGCGACGCGAGCTCATCCTCGGGTCGGCGAGCAGGGCGCGGACGTCGTCGTAGCGGGTCACCAGCCACCCGGCGCGGCCGTCGGGGAACGTCAGCGGGCTGACAGGCTCGGTCGCCTGCAGCTTGCGGTAGACCGGAGGCGGGTCGAACACCGAGGCTCGCTCGCGGGGCAGACCGGCAAGGGGGGCGTACGAGGTGCTCATCGGCACCACCTCCGCTGTGGTGCGGCTGACGGTATGACGCGCCGCTCACCTCGAGCGTATGCCTGCGCAAGCAGCCCGGGGAGGGCCTGCACGCTGCGGGCAGTCGGGCACAGGGCCCTGGCACCAGGCGATCTATTGGCGAAGCCGCGTGGCTGACGGGTCGTCCTGGTGACGGGCTCAGCCGTGTCGGCACGTGCCGCGCGACGACTGCCGTCCGCGGGTCATCGGCGACCGCGGGAGGTGTTCCACCGGAAGTGGACGAAGATGCGGCCGAAGTTGTCGGAGTCCTTCTCCACCCGGTGGTACAGCGCCTTGACCTCCTTCTGGTCGAGGAAGCGCAGCACCCGCTTCTTCAGCGCTCCGGACCCCTTGCCCGGGATGATCTCGACCAGCGGCGCCTTCTTCTCCACGGCCTCGTCGATGATGGCGCGCAGGGCCCGGTCGATGTCGGTGCCGCGGTTGTAGATGTCGTGCAGGTCCAGGACGAGCTTCACGACGCCATGGTCCGCTGCGCAGCGGTGACGTGCACGCCCAGACCCCGGCGAGAGGCGTTTGGCGTCGCGCAATCGGACCCACCACGGCGGGTCCCGGCCTAGGCTGGCGCTGTGACCCCGGAGGAGCTGGCGACCCTCGTGCGCCTGCGGCAGGCGCGCGACCGCATGGACCGCGACTACGCGCAGCCGCTGGACGTCCCGGCACTGGCCCGGGCGGCATACATGTCCCCGGCGCACTTCTCGCGCCAGTTCCGCGCGGCGTACGGCGAGACCCCCTACAGCTACCTCATGACCCGGCGGATCGAGCGGGCCAAGGCGCTGCTGCGCCGCGGGGACCTCAGCGTCACGGAGGTCTGCATGGAGGTCGGCTGTACCTCGCTCGGGTCGTTCAGCTCGCGGTTCACCGAGCTGGTGGGCGAGAGCCCGAGCGCGTACCGGGCGCGGGACCACAGCGACGGCGCGGTGGTCCCGGCCTGCGTGGACAAGGTCCACAGCCGGCCGAGGCGGGTCACCCCGTCGAGCCGGGCGGCGAAGGCGGCGCGCGTCGAGCCGAGCAGGATCGAAGAAGCGATCCCGCAGGCCACCGCCCTAACGTGAGCGACATGAACCTCTCACTCTCGCACTGCCACATCACCGTCAACGACCCGGACGAGGCGTTGGCCTTCTACCGGGACGGCCTCGGGCTCGAGCTGCGCAACGACGTCTCCAACGGCGGCTACCGCTGGCTCACGCTCACCTCCCCCTCCCAGCCGGACGTCGAGATCGTGCTCTCCCAGCCCGGCGGCGGCCGCTCCGCCGAGGACGCGGAGGCCCTGCTCACCCTGGTCACCAAGGGGTCGTTCATGGGCGCCATCTTCCGCACCGACGACCTCGACGAGACGTTCGAGAAGGTCCGGGCCTCCGGCGCCGAGGTGCTCCAGGAGCCGATGGACCAGCCGTGGGGCGTGCGCGACTGCGCGTTCCGCGACCCCGCCGGCAACATGATCCGCATCAACCAGGCGCCGTCTGCCTGACCGACCCTCTCGCTTCGCGGTGGCAGCGATGATGGTGGCGGAGGGGCAGTGAGCGCTACGCCTTCGCCACCACCATCGCTGGGGTCATCGGGGTCGGCGCCCCTGCGGTCTTTCCTCCGCCTCGCCCTGGCGGTCCGGGGTGCGCTGCGCCAGCAGGGCGCGGATCTCCCGACTGGTCAGCCCCCTGACGTCCTCCAGGGTGATCGTGCCCTCGGCCAGGCCACGCTCGACCAGGCGTACCAGCACCACGTGCTCGGGCTCGTGCAGCGATCCGTGTGAGGTGCTCGCCATGGTGTAGCTCCGATCGGGTCGGGAGGGACAGGTACCGCGCGCGGTCGCCCCCTGTGACCGAAAGCGACAGTGACCGTATGCGAGGTCGCCCGCCGTCGGCATCGTGCAAATCCTCAAGATCTGCCGGCTCCTGGGACGCAAACCTCCCAGCAGAGGACAAAAGCGCCACAGATCCTCCCGGCCCGGGGCCGGGAGGGGCGACACGGCATACCGCTGGGGCCGCAGATGCCTCCGTGTCGTCGAGCCTTTCCGGTTGGATGGCGCCGTGGCCGACCCGCGCCACAGCCCGGAGCCGGGAGGATCCACGTGAGCGCTGAGACCGACGTCCTCGTCCTGGGGGGCGCCGGCGTCGACACGATCGTGTACGTCCCCGAGCTGCCCCTCGCGTTCGCCGACAGCTACATGGTGCCGGCGATCCGGCAGCGGGCCGGACAGACCGGGGACTTCGTCGCGATGGGGGTCAGCGCCCTGGGTCTGCGCGCGCACCACCTCGACGTCGTGGGTGACGACCCCGAGGGAGACCTCGTGCGAGCGCTCCACCGCGACAAGGGAATCCCGCTCACCGAGGTCTTCTCCCCGAGTGGGACGAAGCGGGCGGTGAACCTCGTCGACCCGGCGGGTCGTCGGCTCTCCCTCTATGACAGCGACCGCTCCCAGGAGGCGGACCGGCTCCCCGAGGAGACGGTCCGGGACCTGGCGGCCAGGAGCCGGCACGCGCACGTCTCCATCACCTACCCGTGCGCCTTCGCGCTGCCCGTGCTGCGGGAAGCCGGCGTGACCATCTCGACCGACCTGCACAACTGGGACGGTGTCGAGAGCTACCACGAGTCGTTCGCCTACGAGGCCGACCTGGTCTTCGTCTCGGCCACCGCGCTGCCGGACCCGCAGCGGACGATGCGACAGGTCCTCGACCGGGGTCGCGCCCGGGCGGTGGTCGCCACGGCCGGGGCGGACGGGGCCCACCTGCTGGCCGACGACGTGCTGACCCACATCCCCGCCGTCACGCCGACCGCCCCGGTGGTGGACTCCAACGGTGCCGGCGACGCCTTCGTGTCGGGCTTCCTCTTCGGCTGGCTGGCCGGTGAGCCGGCGCTGCGGTGCGCGCAGTACGGCGCGGTGGCCGGCGCCTTCGCCTGCACGGTGCCCTCGACGAGGACCGACTGCATCAGCAGGGACCAGCTGCTGGAGGGCGCCGCACTCACAGGTGGACCACGGGTTGGCGACAGCAACCGCCCGGACAGGCGCCGCAGCATGACCGGGTGAGCCCCACCAGCGCCCCGGCCAGCACCGTCTCCGAGTCGTCCGCGGTGCCGGGCCGTCCCGGGCCGACCCGGCCGCTGCGGCTCGCCGCGCTGCTGTGCCTGGGCTGCGCCGCCGTCCTGCTCCCCTGGGTTGCCTACCTGTCCACATCGCTGCCACAGACCTACGTCCTCACGGACTGGAACGGCGCATGGGTGGGCTTC
>DASSPC010000022.1:0-2235 GCA_035699865.1 Oryzihumus sp.
GCCGATCGAGCCGAGCACCATGGCCTGGTCGAGCGAGAGGTAGCGCCGGGCGATCGTGCCGGACCGCACCGCGACCGCGTCGAAGAAGCCGCCCCGGCCGTAGGCCCCCAGGTCGCGCTCGATCCGGGTCAGGTTGGCCACGGCCTCGGTCGGCTCGTGCATCATCGCCAGGAAGGACGCGTGAGGGGTGACCACGCCGTCGCCGAACGCCGGGTGCGGGTTGGTCCCCTCGCGGCAGCCCTCGAAGCCGATGTCGACGTTGGTGCCCTGCAGGTCGGCCGGGTAGCCGTCGGGGTTGAGCCCGATCAGGTCGACGCCGTAGACGTCGTAGCCGCCACCGGGCCTGCTCGCCGGGGAGAAGCCCCAGTAGCCGAACTGCGCGTCGTCGAGGCCGAACTCGCGGTGCGCGCGCACGGTCAGCGGGTGGTTGACGCCCCACGACCGCGGCGCCCAGGTGGCCTCGGGCACGAACATGTCGGGCATGAGCGCCTCGAACATCGAGCCGCCCCAGCCGGGCACGATGCGCATCCCGCGGTAGGTGTAGGCGCCCTCGAAGACGTCCAGCCCGAGGTAGGTGCGGTGCTCCCCGACCGGCTTCTGCTCCTGCCACGACCAGTCGCAGGAGTCGGGGAAGGTCCGCCACGTCGCGTAGTACAGCGCCCGCGGCGCCTGCCCCCGCGCGATCGCGATGTAGCTGGCGATGCGGGTCTCGGAGACGGTGGTGTCGTAGTGGTGGCCGGTGTAGAAGACGTCCGGCCCGACGCCGAGGTAGTTGCCGCGCACGCTGCCGGGCTGCTCGGTCTCCCAGAACCCGCCGCGCATCAGGCCACCCGGGCGGGCGTCCTTGTCGTAGTAAGAGCCGAAGTTCATCGCCCCGAGCAGCTGCTGGGCCTTCCCGGCCAGCGTCGGCTCGGCGCTGCGCACGACCATCAGCGCGGCGGCCAGCCAGCCGTTGTCGACGCTGGACAGGAACGGGTGCACGGTGCTGCCGTCGTCGGGCCAGGTGGTCAGCACCGAGCCGTCGGTCACGTCGTACCAGTTGTAGAACTGCCCGCTCGCGGCGTTCCGCTTCAGGGTCCCCAGCGTGTTCAGCGTCTGGTCGAGCCGGCGGCGGCACTCGGCCGCGCCGATGATGCCGAGCTCGCGCGCGACGACGGCACTCCACAGGTAGCCACCGATGTTGGTCGGCGAGGTGTAGCGGCTGCCGGTGGAGGTCAGCGCTCCGTCGATGTTGTCCGAGACCAGCCCGGTGCCGGGGTCGGTCATAGCGGCCATCGAGGTCCACGTGTCCCTGGCCCAGCGCAGCAGCGTGGCCGACGGTATGCCGCCGTCCCCGGCGGCCGCTGTCGCCGCACCGGAGGTGGTGGGGGCGCCGAACGGCGCCGCGGCGGCCGGGCGGGCACCGGTGAAGGCGGCGACCGCGAGCGCGGCCCCTCCCCCGGCGAGCAGCTGGCGGCGGCTGGGCGGGCGGTTGCTCATGTCAGATCCCTTGTGTGTCAACGGTTCCGGGGTGGAGCATCACTTGATGCCGGTGCTGGCGATGCCCTCGATGAAGCGGCGCTGGAAGGCGAGGAAGACGACGAGGACCGGCACGACGATGACCGTGGCGCCGGCCAGCAGCAGGCCGTCCTGGGTGTTGTTCTGCCCGGTGGAGTAGAGCGCCAGCGCCACCGGGAGGGTGTAGTGGTCCTCGGACTGGGCCACGACCAGCGGCCAGAGGAAGTTGTTCCAGCTGCCGAGGAAGGTCAGGATCCCCAGCGTGGCCAGGGCGGGCCCGCACAGCGGCAGGATGATCTGCCGGAAGATCCGCAGCTCGCTGGCGCCGTCGACCCGGCCGGCGTCCAGCAGGTCGTTGGGCAGGTCGAGGATGAACTGGCGCATGAGGAACACCCCGAACGGCGCCACGAGGAAGGGCAGGATCAGCCCCGGGTAGCTGTCGACGAGGCCGAGGTTGGCCACGAGGACGAACAGCGGCACGAACGTGACCATCCCCGGCACCATGAGAGTGCCCATCACGAGGGCGAAGACGGCCTTCTTGCCGCGGAACTCCAGCTTGGCCAGGGCGTAGCCCAGCATCGAGCAGAACACCAGGTTGCCGAGCGTGACGACCGCGGCGACGAGCACCGAGTTGAGGAAGAAGCGCGGGAAGCTCAGCCTGCTGAACAGCTGGGTGTAGTTGTCCAGCGTCGCGGTCTCGGGCCACCAGGTCGGCGGGACGCGGCGCAGCTCACCCTC
>DASSPC010000023.1:0-10085 GCA_035699865.1 Oryzihumus sp.
TGAGCCACGGCGCACCAGAGCACGTGAGTCCGGTCGCACTGCCCCCGACAGGACTGCCGGCGGTTGAAGGCCGGATGGCAGGATGCCGCGCATGACCGAGATCCCCACGCTGACCGTGTCCGACGTCCACGACCACGCGACGATCCTCGACGTGCGCGAGCCCGATGAGTGGGCCGCCGGCCACGCGCCCGGCGCCGTGCACATCCCGCTGGGTGACCTGCCCGCCCGTCTCGCCGAGCTGCCCGACCCCGACGCCGGCACCCTCGCGGTGACCTGCCGCGGCGGTGGCCGCTCCTCCCGCGCGGTGGCCTGGCTGCAGCAGCAGGGGTTCGACGTGGCCAACCTCGACGGCGGCATGAAGGCCTGGCACGCGGCCGGCAAGCCGATCGAGGCCGACGGTCAGGCCGAGCCCTCGGTCATCTGAGCGACTCGACCGTCGTCACCACCGAGGTGACCGACGGCCGGGCCGGGGTCGAGCCGAAGCCGAAGCGCACCGGCGGGTGCACCGGGCACAGGTCCCCGAGGTCCTCGCCCTCCCACGCGCCGGCCGCGGTGCGCAGCGCGCGGACGTCCGTCGCGCCGTACCACTCGCGCCGGCCCTGGCGGGCGGTCCCCCGGGTGCGCACGCCGCGCAGCACCGCTCGGGCGACCGGGTCGACCGCGCCCGCGAACCAGGGCGCGGTCGCGACGGGTCCCGGTATGCCGTGCAGCAGCCACCCCAGCGCGGTCCGGCGGCCGAGGCCGAGGGTCAGCGTCAGCGGCGCCGCCTCGACCCGCCACCGGTCCGCGGTGACCTCGACGGCGACGGGCGTCAGCCGGACCTCGTCGAAGGTGTAGGTCGCCGCGACGAAGTCGGCCACCTGCGACGTCGGGGCGAGCAGCACCCGGTGCCCGTCCGGCCGCTCCACCATGACGTCGGCGAAGGACCCCAGGGGCGACTGCGGCCAGTGGCCGATGACCACCCGGGTGCCGCCGCTCGTGCCCAGGCCGGCGATCTGCCCGGCGAACCGCCAGCGTGTGCCCCGAGCGCTCATGGGGGACAGGCTAAGGGGACCGGCGCGACACGATCGGCGACTATCGCGAGTTCTCGGGCAGGCGCTAGACAGCCGGATAGTCTCCGAGCGTGGACCCGATCCGGAACCCCTATGCCCCCGGAGCCGGCCAGCGGCCGCCGGAGCTGGCCGGTCGCGACGAGCAGCTGCGCGCCTTCGACGTGGTGCTGGAACGCATCGCCAAGGGGCGGCCCGAGCGGTCCATCGTCCTGACCGGGCTGCGCGGCGTCGGCAAGACGGTGCTGCTCAACGCCCTGCGCAGCGCGGCCGTCCGCGCCCACTGGGGGACCGGCAAGCTGGAGGCCCGTCCCGACCAGCGGTTGCGCCGCCCACTCAGCGCCGCCCTGCACACCGCGGTCCGTGAGCTCGGGCACCCGCAGGGCGAGGACGTCGACCACGTCCTCGGCGTCATCAAGGCGTTCGCCCAGCGGGACGCGCCCGCCAACGCGAAGCTGCGCGACCGCTGGCAGCCGGGCATCGACGCCCCCGCGGTCCCCGGGCGGGCCGACTCCGGCGACATCGAGATCGACCTGGTCGAGCTGCTCACCGACGTGGGCGGCCTGGCGGCGGACGTCGGCAAGGGTGTCGGCATCTTCATCGACGAGATGCAGGACCTCGACGCCGAGGACGTCTCCGCGCTCTGCGCCGCCTGCCACGAGATCAGCCAGAGCGGGCTGCCGGTCATCGTCGTCGGGGCGGGCCTGCCCCACCTGCCGGCGGTGCTCAGCGCGAGCAAGTCCTACAGCGAGCGGCTGTTCCGCTACAACCGGATCGACCGCCTCGACCGCGCGGCCGCCGACCTCGCGTTGCAGTCCCCGGCCAAGGACGAGGACGCCGAGTTCGACGACGAGGCGCTCGAGGCCATGTATGCCGCGACCGCCGGCTACCCGTACTTCGTCCAGGCCTACGGCAAGGTGGCCTGGGACGTGGCGGTCGGCAGCCCGATCAGCGCCGAGGACGTGCGCGTCGCGGCGCCGGAGGCGGAGG
The DNA here is from genome assembly GCA_035699865.1 of Oryzihumus sp. Lineage (GTDB taxonomy): Bacteria > Actinomycetota > Actinomycetes > Actinomycetales > Dermatophilaceae > Oryzihumus. The sequence continues at coordinate 2,040 of DASSPC010000023.1, forward strand.
CCGAGCTGGCCGTGGGCTTCTTCGGCTCGCGCTACGAGCGGGCCACACCGGCCGAGCGGGAGTACCTGCGCGCCATGGCCGACGCCGCGCTCGCCGAGGTCGAGGCCTCCGGCGACGCGGCCTCGGTCGACGAGGTCGGCTCGGTGCCCACGGCAGCCGTGGCGTCGATCCTCGGCCGCAAGCCGCAGTCGCTCTCGCCGGCGCGGGACGCCCTGCTCAAGAAGGGCCTGATCTACTCCGGCGAGCGCGGGCGGATCGCCTTCACCGTGCCGCACTTCGGACGCTACCTGCGCGCCCACGGCTGAGACGCCGGGCTCGCGGCGGCGACCAGCCCTTGACGACATACAACCATTCGGTTGTACATTGACACCATGGACGAGAGGAACGAGGACCGGGCCGACGCCCTGTTCCACGCGCTCGCCGACCGGACCCGGCGCGACATCCTGCGCCGCGTCCTGGCCGGTGAGCACTCCGTCTCGGCGCTGGCGGCGGACTACGACATGAGCTTCGCCGCCGTCCAGAAGCACGTCGCCGTCCTCGAGAAGGCCGGCCTGCTCACCAAGCGGCGCAGCGGACGCGAGGCCCTGGCGAGCGGCGACGTGGAAGCCGTGCGCTCCGTCGCCTCGATGCTCGATGAGCTCGAGGCCGTGTGGCGCGGTCGCATCGACCGCATCGATTCCCTACTGGCAGAGGAGAGCTGACCATGCCTGTCACCGACATCACCAAGGACGTCGACACCCGCACCATCACGATCACCGCGTCGTTCGCCGCGCCCGTCACGCGGGTGTGGGCGCTCTACGCCGACCCGCGCCAGCTCGAGCGAGTCTGGGGTCCGCCGTCCCACCCGGCGACGTTCGTCGACCACTCGCTGACCGTCGGGTCCCGCTCGACGTACTACATGACAGGTCCCGAGGGCGAGAAGTACCCGGGCTGGTGGCGGATCACGGACGTCGACGAGCCGCGCAGCTTCGCCTTCGACGACGGCTTCGCCGACGAGGACTTCAACGTGGCGCCGGGAATGCCGGTGTCGCACAACGTCTACACGTTCGACCCCGATGGGGAGGGGACTCGCGCGACGTACGTCTCGTCGTACGAGTCGGCCGAGGACCTGCAGAAGGTGCTCGACATGGGCCTCGAGGAGGGGGCCCGTCTGGCGCTGAACCAGATCGACGCCTTCCTCGCCCGTTCCGCCTGACCTGACGGGTGTCCCGCCGAGAGCGGGGGGTGACTCCCCAAGCCGGCGTCCCCGCGAAAACCCGTTGTCCCTGAGGTGACCTCGCTGCTGCACTGAAAGGACCAGACGAACCGAGGAACAGGACCACTCCCATGCGCGAAGCCTTCATGCCCCGCCCGCTGACCCTCTTTGGTGCGAAGGACATGAAGCTTGGCACGGACACTCAACCTCGGGATCCTGGCGCACGTCGACGCCGGTAAGACCACCCTCACCGAGCGGCTGCTGCACGCCGCCGGCGTGATCGAAGAGGTCGGCAGCGTCGACCACGGCACCACCCACACCGACACCCTCGCGCTGGAGCGCCGGCGCGGCATCACCATCCGCTCCGCGGTCGTCTCGTTCACCCTCGGCGACGTCACGGTCAACCTGGTCGACACGCCCGGCCACTCCGACTTCATCGCCGAGGTCGAGCGTGCCCTGGCGGTGCTCGACGGCGCGGTCCTCGTGGTCTCCGCGGTCGAGGGGGTGCAGGCCCAGACGCGTGTGCTGATGCGCGTACTGCAACGGCTGCGCATCCCGACGCTGGTCTTCGTCAACAAGGTTGACCGCGCCGGAGCCCGGCCCGGGCGCGTGCTGGCCGAGATCGCCGAGCGGCTCTCCCCGGACGTGGTGGCCATGGGCGAGGTCATGGGTGCCGGCACCCGGGGAGCGCGGTTCGAGCGAGCCGCGGAGACCGACCCGGCCACGCTCGACCGGCTCGCGGAGGTCCTGACCCGGCATGACGACCGGCTGCTGGCGGCCTGGCTCGACGAGGACGGCGTCGCCCCGGCCCGGCTCCGGGCTGCCCTGGCCGGGCAGACCGCCGCGGTGCGGGTGCACCCGGTCCTGTTCGGGTCCGCGGCCACCGGAGCCGGAGTTGCCGAGCTCATGGCCGCCCTGACCACCCTGCTGCCCACGGCCGCCGGCGACGCCGACGGCCCGGTCTCGGGCACCGTGTTCAAGGTCGAGCGCGGCCCGGCCGGGGAGCGCCTGGCCTGGGTGCGGCTGTTCTCCGGCACGGTCCGGGTCCGCGACCGGCTCCCGGTGGGCGATGCCGAGGCCCGCGTGACCGGGATCCGCGTGTGCGAGGACGGCGACGACGTGGTGAGCCAGGCGCTCACGGCCGGCCGGGTCGGCGTCCTGTCCGGCCTCGCCGGCGTGCGCGTCGGCGACGCGGTCGGTATGCCGTGGCCGGGCGCCGCGCCCGCCCACCACTTCTCCCCGCCCTCCCTGGAGACGGTCGTCGAGCCGTGCGACCCCCGCCGACGCGCCGCCCTGCATGCCGCCCTGACCGAGCTCTGCGAGCAGGACCCGATGGTCGGCCTGCGGCAGGACGACGTGCGACGGGAGCTGTCGGTCTCGCTCTACGGCGAGGTGCAGAAGGAGGTGCTCGCGGCGACCCTCGCCGACGACTACGGCGTGCGCGTCGGCTTTCGGGAGACGACACCGCTGTGCGTCGAGCGGGTGCTGGGCCGGGGCACGGCGTTCGAGCTGATCGACGTCGAGCCCAACCCGTTCCTCGCCACCGTCGGCCTCGCGGTCGAGCCGGCGCCGCTCGGGCACGGCGTGGACTTCCGGCTCGGCGTCGAGCTCGGGTCCATGCCGCCGGCCTTCTTCACCGCGGTCGAGGGCGCGATGCGGGAGACCTTGCAGCAGGGCCTGCACGGGTGGGCGGTGCCCGACTGTGTCGTGACCATCACCCACTCGGGTTACTGGGCCCGGCAGAGCCACGCCCACGGCACCTTCGACGCGAGCATGTCGAGCACCGCGGGTGACTTCCGGCTGCTCACCCCGCTGGTGCTGGCGACCGCGCTGTGCCGGGCCGGCACCGTGGTCTGCCAGCCGGTCCACCGGTTCGAGGTCGAGGTGCCCGGCGACGCGCTCAGCGCCGTCCTGGCGCTGCTGGCCCGCGTGCAGGCCGTGCCGCTGGAGACGCAGGTGAGGGGCACGGCATACCTGCTGTCCGGGCTGGTCCCGGCGGCCCGGGTGCACGAGCTGCGCCAGCAGCTGCCCGGGGCGAGCCGGGGTGAGGGCGTGCTCGTCGACGCCTTCGACCACCACGAGCCCGTCCGGGGCCCGGTGCCGGAGCGGGCGAGGACGGACCACAACCCGCTCGACCGGAAGGGGTACCTGCTCCACACGGTGCGCAGGCAGTGACCCTGCCATGCTTCGGAGAGCACGCCCGCCCGAGGAGGAGCCCACGGTGACCGACCTGTCCGACCCGACCTGGTGGCGCTCGGCCGTGGTCTACCAGATCTACCCCCGCAGCTTCGCCGACAGCAACGCCGACGGGATCGGTGACCTGCCGGGGATCACCTCCCGCGTGGGCTACCTGCGCGACCTCGGCATCGACGCCGTGTGGCTCAGCCCCTTCTACCCCTCGGCGCTGGCCGATGGTGGCTACGACGTCGACGACTACCGCGACGTGGACCCGCGCCTGGGCACGCTCGCCGACTTCGACGCGATGGTGGAGGCGTTGCACGACAACGGGATCCGCGTGGTCGTCGACATCGTGCCCAACCACACCTCCGACCGTCACGCCTGGTTCCGTGAGGCGCTCGCGTCGCCGGCGGGGTCGGCCGCACGCCACCGCTACATCTTCCGCGACGGCACCGGCCCGGACGGCTCGCTGCCGCCGAACGACTGGGAGTCCGGCTTCGGTGGCCCGGCGTGGGAGCGCACGCCCGACGGGCAGTGGTACTTCCACCACTTCGCCCGGGAGCAGCCCGACCTCAACTGGGACAACCCCGAGGTCCGGGCCGACTTCCGCACCACGCTGCGGTTCTGGGCCGACCGCGGGGTCGACGGCTTCCGCGTGGACGTGGCGCACGGCCTGGTCAAGGACATGAGCGAGCCGTTCGACCCGTGGGCCGACGTGGCGCAGATGCAGCGCGGCGACGGGTCGCACCCGCTGTGGGACCGGGACGGGGTGCACGAGGTCTACGCCTCGTGGCGAGCGGTGTTCGACGAGTACGACCCGCCCCGGTTCGCCGTCGCGGAGGCCAGCGTCCACCCCCGCCGCCGCGCGCGGTACGCCTCGGCCGAGGGGCTGGGGCAGGCGTTCAACTTCGAGATGCAGGAGGCGGACTGGCGGATCGACGACTACCGGCGCGTCATCGACTCGGGCCTGGCCGACATGCGCGAGAGCGGGTCGTCGACGACCTGGCTGCTGGGCTGCCACGACACCCCGCGGGTGGCCACGCGCTACGGCCTGCCCGTCGGGCCGGGCGAGCACGCCCAGCAGGTGGCGCGGCAGTGGCTGCTGCGCGACGGGGCCGAGCCGGTGCTGGACCGCCGGGTGGGTGAGCGGCGGGCCCGGGCGGCGGCCCTCGTTCTGCTCGCGCTGCCCGGCTCGACCTACGTCTACCAGGGTGACGAGCTCGGCCTGCACGAGGTCGGGGACCTGCCTGCGGCCGCCCTGCAGGACCCGATGGCGTCCCGCTCCGGCGGTGCCGAGAAGGGCCGGGACGGCTGCCGGGTGCCGTTGCCGTGGACGGCCCAGGGGCCGTCCTTCGGGTTCGGCCGCGACGGCGCGCACCTGCCGCAGCCCGCGTGGTTCGGCCGGTATGCCGTGCAGTCCCAGGAGGCCGACCCCTCCTCGACGCTGACGCTCTACCGGTCCGCGCTGGCGCTGCGGCGCCGGCTGGCCCGGGGTGAGGACCTGGCGTGGGTGGAGGACGAGCCACACGTGCTGCACTTCGTCCGGCCCGGCGGGTGGCACTGCGTCACCGCGTTCGGCGACCAGCCGGTGGCGCTGCCCGACGGGGAGCTGCTGCTCGCCAGCGCTCCCCTCGAGGACGGCCGGCTGCCCGGCGACGCCACCGCCTGGGTCCGCGCGGACTGACCGGATCGTTCCGGTGTTCGGCTGGATCGGGCCTCGCCAGACCGGGCCGGCCCCGGCACGCTGGTGCTCATGAACACCACCGCACTGATTGTCATCGACGTCCAGGAGTCCTTCCGCCAGCGCGAGGCGTGGACCCGCGTCGACCTCCCCGACATCGACGAGCGCATCGCGCGGCTCGTCGACCACGCGCGGGCAGCCGGCCAGGACGTCATCTGGGTCCTGCATGCCGAGCCCGGCAGCGGCGACGAGTTCGACCCCGCGCTCGGGCACGTGAGGCTGCTGCCCGGCCTCAAGCCCGAGCCGGGTGAGCCCACCATCACCAAGACCAGCCACAACGCGTTCACCACGACCAACCTGGCCCAGCAGCTGATGGAGCGCGGCACCCGCGAGGTCGTCATCACCGGCATCCGCACCGAGCAGTGCTGCGAGACCACCGCCCGGGTCGCGAGCGACCTCGGCTACGACGTGCGCTTCGTCCTCGACGCGACGGCCACCGACCCGCTGCCGCTGTGGGACGGGTCGGGCGAGCTGACCGCCGCGCAGGTCAAGGAGCGCACCGCCGCCGCGCTGCACGGGCGGTTCGCCGAGGTGGTCACCATCGAGCAGGTGCTGGCATCCTGACCGGATCATGAGCACCAACGCGCCGCGCACCGTCGTCTTCGTCCTCGTGCCGGGAGTGGAGCTCCTCGACGTCGCCGGCCCGGCGCAGGTCTTCTGCGAGGCGGGCGAGTACGGCGGGGACTACCGGCCCACCTACGTCGCGGACCAGCCGTCGGTGCCCAGCCACCAGGGCCTGGGCCTGTCCGCGGGCACCGCGTGGCCGGACCTGTCGCCCCGCGACTACGTCGTGGTCCCGGGGTGGCACGTCCCGGACGACGCTGAGGCCGGCCGGGCCCTGCCCGAGGTCGCCCGGGCCGGCGTGCTCGCCCACCACGCCGCCGGGGGCCAGGTCGTCAGCGTCTGTGCCGGGGCCTTCGCCCTCGCCGAGGCCGGCCTGCTCGATGGCCGCCGCGCCACCACGCACCACGAGATCCAGGACGAGCTCGCACGCTGCTACCCGCGGGTCGACGTGGTCCGCGACGTCCTGCACGTGAGCGACGGGCGCATCCACACCTCCGCGGGCATCGCCAGCGGGATCGACCTCGCGCTGCACCTGCTGGCCGTCGACCACGGCCCCGCCGTGGCCGCGCGCACCGCGCGAGCGCTCGTGGTCGCGGCCCGCCGCAACGGCACCGCGCCTCAGGAGAGCGCCATGCTGCGGCACCGCGACCACCTCGCCGACCTGGTGCACCGGGCTCAGGACGTCATCGACGACCGGTATGCCGAGCCGCTCCCGTTGGCCGCGCTGGCCGCGGACCTCGGGGTCAGCGAGCGCACGCTGTCGCGGGCGTTCGTCGCGGCGACGGGGCTCACGCCGTTGCGCTACCAGCAGACCCTGCGCCTGGAGCGGGCCGAGGCGCTCGCCGGGCAGGGCTGGACGCAGGAGTCGGTGGCCCGGGCCGTGGGCTTCAGCGACGCGCGGATGCTGCGCCGGCTGCGGGCGGCGTCCTGACGCCGACCGACGTGGAGGGCCTCGATCGGGTTCGATGAGGCTCGCTAGGTGAGTATCGGGATACTGCTAGAGAGTCGTAGAGGCGGTGATCGAACAGCCGCGGCGCGCTGGGGCGCCGCCACGGTGCCGTTCCTGTCGCCCCGAGCCCGTAGACTGGGGCTGCGGTCCGCACAGTTCTGCCTCGGACCGCCCTTGACGTCGATCGCCAACGCGCCGCGACCTCCATGGTCTGCGCCGGGCAGAACGTCCCTTTGACTTTGCGGAGTAACCCTTTGTCCACGCACACCTTCGCCGACCTCGGCGTGCCCACGTCCCTGACCCGCGTCCTCGCGGAGTCGGGCATCACCACCCCCACCCCGATCCAGGCAGCGACGCTGCCGGACTCCCTCGCCGGGCGCGACGTGCTCGGCCGCGGCCGCACCGGCTCGGGCAAGACCTACGGCTTCCTGCTGCCGCTGCTGACCCGCCTGTCGCAGAGCAACACGCGTCGCCAGCCGAAGAAGCCGCGCTCGCTGATCCTCGTGCCGACCCGTGAGCTGGCCACCCAGATCGAGGCGGCCATGGCGCCGCTGGCCCAGGCGCTCGGCCTCAAGACCCTGACCGTCTTCGGCGGCGTCGGCCCGAACCCGCAGAGCAGCGGCCTGCGTGCCGGTGTCGACGTCCTCGTCGCCTGCCCCGGCCGGCTCGAGGACCACGTCGGCCAGGGCCACGCCGACCTGTCCGCCATCGAGATCACGGTGCTCGACGAGGCCGACCACATGGCCGACCTCGGCTTCCTGCCCGGCGTGCGCCGGCTCATGGACCGCACCCCCAAGGGCGGTCAGCGACTGCTCTTCTCGGCCACGCTCGACGCCGGCGTCGACGTGCTGGTCAAGCGCTACCTGAACAACCCGGTGACGCACAGCGCCGACTCGGCCCAGTCGCCGGTCAACACCATGACCCACCACGTGCTGCACCTGCAGCCGGAGTCGCGCCTGCCGGTGCTGGTCGACCTGACCGCCGCCCCCGGCCGCACGGTCGTGTTCACCCGCACCAAGCACGGCGCCAAGAAGCTGGCCAAGCAGCTCAACGCCAGCGGCGTGCCCGCGGTCGAGCTGCACGGCAACCTGAGCCAGAACGCCCGCACCCGCAACATGGACGCGTTCCACTCCGGGTCCGCGCGCACCCTGGTCGCCACCGACATCGCGGCGCGCGGCATCCACGTGGACGACGTCAGCCTGGTCATCCACGCCGACCCGCCGACCGAGCACAAGGCCTACCTGCACCGCTCCGGGCGCACGGCCCGCGCCGGCGCCGAGGGCACCGTCGTGACCCTGATGACCGACGAGCAGGTCCGCGACGTCCGCGACCTGACCCGCGCGGCCGGCATCAAGCCGACCACCACGCGCATCAACGGCGCCGCGCACCCGATGCTGGCCACGCTGGCCCCGGGCGAGC
>DASSPC010000024.1:0-2452 GCA_035699865.1 Oryzihumus sp.
TCGACCGCGGGGCCCTCCACCTCGACGGTCGCTCCGCAGGAGCGGCAGACCAGGTGGTGGTGGTGGCCGGTGCTGCACCGGCGGTAGACCGCCTCGCCGTCGTCGGTGCGGAGCATGTCGACCTCGCCGTCGGCGGCCATCGCCTGCAGGGTGCGGTAGACCGTGGCCAGGCCGACGCTGTCGCCGGCCGCGCGCAGCCGGGCGTGCAGCTCCTGGGCCGAGCTGAACTCGTCGGCCTCGCGCAGCAGCGCCTCCACCGCTGCGCGCTGCCGGGTCGGACGTCGCGACGCCTGTGTCATCAGTGACCCACCTTCCCGCCCGCGGCGTGCTCGTCGTGCTCGGCGGGCGCCCCCTCGGTGCCCAGCACGTGCTCGTCGTAGTGGCCCTCGTGCGGGGCGTGCCGGTGCCCGTCGTGCAGGTAGTCCACGTGGTCGCCGTGAGCCACCGCGGGGTGCCCGCACCCGGGCCCGTGCTCGTGGTCGTGGACCTCGGCCAGCAGGTGCGTGCGCCGGACCAGGCGGGAGCGCAGCCCGGTGCCGACCGCCGCGGCGAGGAAGAACGCGATCGCCAGCAGCACGATCGTGCCGCCCGACGGGGTGTTGGCGTAGAAGGACAGGCCGACCCCGCCGACGCTGGCCACGACCCCGATGAGCACGGCCCACCGGATCGCGGCGCGGAAGCTCCCGGCGAGCAGCTGCGCCGCCGCGTTGGGGACGATCATCAGGGCGCTGATCAGCAGCAGGCCGACCACGCGCATGGCCACCACGACGGTGACGGCGGTGAGCACGGCCAGCGCGATGTTCAGGGCAGTGACCGGCATGCCGGTGGCCCGCGCATACTCCTCGTCATTGGCCACGGCGAAGAGCCGCGGCCGCAGCAGCCAGGTGCTGGCCACCACGACCAGTGCCAGCCCGGCGAAGACCCACAGGTCGGTGGCCGTCGTCGTCGTGATGGCCCCGAACAGGTATGCCGTGAGGTTGCTGGCCGTGCCGTTGCTGGAGCGGGAGATCAGCACCACGCCGGCGGCGATGCCGCCGTAGAACAGCACGGCCAGGGCGACGTCGCCGTTGGTGCGTCCGCGCGCGCGGATCAGCTCCACGACCACGGCGGCGGCCACGGCGGCCACGAGCGCGGTGAACACGGGGGCGGTGCCGGTCAGCACGCCCACGGCGACGCCGGCCAGCGCCACGTGGCCCATGCCGTCGCCGATGAGGGAGAGCCGGCGCTGGACGAGGAAGACCCCGACCATCGGCGCGGCGATGCCGACCAGCAGGGCGGCGAGCAGGGCCCGCTGCATGAAGTCGTAGCTGAGGAGCTCAAGCACGGTGGCCTCCGGCGGGGTCGAGCGGGCCGGCCGCGGGGGTGGTCGCCGGGCGATGGGTGCCCGGCCGGGGCTCGTCGTCGTGGTGGTGGCCGTGGTCCAGGGCCGGCAGCGCGGCGCGCTCGGCGGCGAACCGCTCCGGCGTCCCGTCGAAGCTGACCCGGCCGGAGGTGACGACCACGATCCGGCTGACGATGTCCCGCAGCGGCTCGAGCTCGTGCGTGACGATGAGCATCGTCGTGCCGCGCTCGGCGAGCCGGGCCAGGACCTCCGAGAGCACCCGCTGGTTGGCCTCGTCCACGCCGGCGGTCGGCTCGTCCATGACCAGCACGTCGGGCTGGGCGGCCAGCGCCCGGGCGATGAGCACCCGGCGCTGCTGGCCGCCGGAGAGGGTGCTCACGTCGGCCTCGGCGCGGTCCGCCAGGCCGACGAGCTCGAGCGACTCCTCGATGATGGCGCGGTCGGCGCGGGTCGGCCGGCCCCACCAGCGCAGGTGGGGCAGCCGCCCGATCGCCACGATCTCGCTGACCGTGGCGCGCACCGAGGCCGAGAGGGTGTGCCGCTGGGGGACGTAGCCGAGCCGGGCGTGCTCGCGGAAGTCCTCCAGCCGGGTGCCGAACAGCTCCACCTGCCCGCCGAGGTGGTCGTTGAGGCCGAGCAGCCCGCGCACGAGCGTGCTCTTGCCGGAGCCGTTGGGCCCGAGCAGCGCGAGGACCTCACCCTGCTGCACGTCCAGCGTGGCGCCGGTCAGGACGGCGCGGTCGGCATAGCCGAAGGCCGCGTCGTGCAGCGAGATCACGGGGGTGGGGTGGGTCTGGGTCATGGGCAGTCCTGTCCGGCCTGGAGGGCGCGCAGGTTGGCCTGCATCACCGCGAAGTAGTCGTGTCCCGCGGAGTGGGCGGTGAGCCCTTCGAGCGGGTCGAGGGTGACGACGCGGGCGCCGGTCTCGCTGGCCACGGTGTCGGCGATCGCCGGGCTGGCCAGGGTCTCCGCGTAGACCGTGGTCACGCCGCGGGAGCGCACCAGTCGGGCGACGTCGGCCAGGACAGAGGGGCTGGGCTCGGCGTCGGGGCTCAGGCCGGTGATGCCGACCTGGGTGAACCCGTAGCGCCGGGCCAGGTAGCCGAACGC
>DASSPC010000025.1:0-4953 GCA_035699865.1 Oryzihumus sp.
GGACCAGATCAACCAGGCCGTCGACATCATGCGCCAGCGCGTCGACAGCACCGGCGTCTCCGAGGCGGAGGTGACCACCCAGGGCGGCTCGAACGTCGTGGTCTCCCTGCCCGGCACCCCGGACAAGGCCACGATCGACTCCCTGAAGCGTTCCTCGCAGCTGCGCTTCCGCGCCGTGCTGGTCGAGGCCGCCGGCGCCCCGCAGCCGACCCCGACGTCCACCGGCACCGCCACCGCGCCGGCAGGCACCGCGACCACCAGCGCCAAGTCGGCCTTCCCGCCCGCGCTGAGCAAGGACACCACGCCCACGCCGACGCCCACGGCGACCGGTACCACGGGCTCGACCGGGACGACGGGTACGCCTGGCACCAAGCCCAAGGACGCCAGCGACCTGGCCTGGATCACCCCCGACATCGAGAAGCAGTTCACCACGCTGAACTGCTCCGACAAGGCGGTCGAGGCCAAGCTGGCGACGCTGGTCGACGACCCGGCCAAGCCGCTGGTGACGTGCTCCCAGGACCGCACCGTCAAGTACATCCTCGGCCCGGCCGAGGTCGTCGGCACCGACATCGCCGACGCCTCCTCGGGCTTCCAGACGACGCAGACCGGTGCGCAGACCAACCAGGTCGAGATCCAGCTGAAGTTCGACGCCAACGGCACCAAGAAGTTCGGTGACGTCACCTCCCGCCTGGTCTCGCTGCCGCAGCCGCGCAACCAGTTCGCCATCGTGCTCGACAGCCAGGTGCTCTCCGCGCCGGTGACGCAGAGCGCGATCACCGCCGGCACCGCCAGCATCACCGGCAACTTCACCGAGGCCAGCGCCAAGACCCTGGCCGACCAGCTGAAGTTCGGTGCGCTGCCGATGTCCTTCACGCCGCAGACCGAGGAGCAGGTCAGCCCGACGCTTGGCGCCGACCAGCTCCAGAAGGGCCTGCTCGCCGGCCTCATCGGCCTGTTGCTGGTCGTCATCTACTCGCTGTTCCAGTACCGCGCCCTGGGCTTCGTCACGGTCGCGTCGCTGGTCATCGCCTCGATGCTGACCTACGTGACGGTGGCGCTGCTGGGCTGGTCGCACGGCTTCCGGCTCACCCTCGCCGGCGTCACCGGCCTCATCGTGTCGATCGGTATCACCGCCGACTCGTTCATCGTGTTCTTCGAACGGGTGCGCGACGAGGTCCGTGAGGGCCGGCAGCTGCGCCAGGCCGTGGAGAGCGGCTGGGCCCGCGCCCGCCGCACCATCCTGGTCGCCGACGGTGTCAACATGCTGGCCGCGCTGGTGCTCTACATCCTGGCCACCAGCAACGTGCGTGGGTTCGCCTTCACGCTGATGCTGACCACGCTGATCGACGTCGCAGTGGTCTTCCTCTTCACCCATCCCATCGTCGCCATCCTCGCCAACACGAAGTTCTTCGGCGAGGGCCACAAGTGGTCGGGCTTCGACCCCGAGCGCCTGGGCGCGAAGCAACCGCTGTATGCCGGTCGCGGCCGGGTCACGATCGCTGCGCGCCGCGCGGCAGAGGAGAGCGCGCAGTCATGACGAGCTTCGCCCAGTTCGGCAACGACCTCTACTCCGGCAAGCGCCAGATCGACTTCGTCGGCCGCCAGAAGACGTGGTACGCCATCTCCGGCGTGATCCTCGTGCTGGCCCTGGTCGGCATCTTCGGCCGGCACCTCAACCTCGGCCTGGAGTTCCGCGGCGGCTCCGAGCTGCGGGTCTCCGGCGTCAGCTCGACCCAGGGCTTCGAGGCCAAGGCCAAGGACGCCATGGGCGGCCTGTCCCAGGGCGCCGACGTCGTGGTCACCAAGATCGGCACCGACTCGATCCGGGTGCAGACCGAGAAGCTCAGCGACAACCAGACCGAGGACGCCCGCACCAACCTGGCCAAGGCCTTCGGCGTCAACGAGAACAAGATCTCGGCGTCCTACATCGGCGCCTCGTGGGGTGCCTCGGTCAGCAAGAAGGCGATCACCGCCCTCATCTGGTTCCTCGTGCTCGTCGCGCTGACCATGGCGCTGTACTTCCGCACGTGGAAGATGTCGGCCGCGGGCCTGATCGCCCTGGCCCACGACCTGGTCATCACCGTCGGCATCTACGCGCTGTTCGGCTTCGAGATCACCCCGGCCTCGATGATCGGCTTCCTGACGATCCTCGGCTACTCCCTCTACGACACGGTCGTGGTCTTCGACAAGGTGCGGGAGAACACCAACGCGGCGGTGGCCAACGGACGGCGCAGCTACTCCCAGGCAGCCAACCTCGCCGTCAACCAGACCCTGGTGCGCTCGATCAACACCTCGGTCGTGGCCCTGCTGCCCGTCGCGGCGATCCTCGTCATCGGGTCGGTCCTGCTCGGCCCGGGCGTCCTCGTCGACCTGAGCCTGGCGCTGTTCGTCGGTATCGCGGCCGGCACCTACTCCTCGATCTTCATCGCCACGCCGCTGCTGGCCGACCTGCGTGAGCGCGAGCCCGGGATGAAGGACCTGGCCAAGCGCGCCAAGCGCTACCAGGCGGCCCGGTCCCGCGACGAGGCCAAGGCCGAGGCGTCCGGTGAGGTCGCCGCGTCGACCACCGTGGACGAGACCGAGGAGACCCACCGGGAGCCGGCCCCGGCCGGCGCCGGTCGCGCCCAGCGTCCGGTGCACCCCTACGTGGCCGGCGGACCCCGCAACCAGCCCAAGCGCCCGCCCAAGAGCAAGCGCTGAGGAGAGCTTTGAGCACCGAGCAGCAGTCCATCGCGCAGGTGGTCTCCGACCACCTGCGCGACATCCCTGACTTCCCCGAGCCCGGCGTGGCCTTCAAGGACTTCACCCCGTTGCTGTCCGACGGGGCGGCCCTGGCCGCGGTGGTCCGCGACATCGCCGACCGCTACCGCGGCCGGGTCGACCACGTCGTCGGCATCGAGGCGCGCGGGTTCATCCTCGGCGCGGCCGTGGCCTACGAGCTGGGCATCGGCTTCGTGCCGGTCCGCAAGGCCGGCAAGCTCCCGGGGGAGACCCTGGGCGTGGAGTACGACCTGGAGTACGGCAGCGCCCACATCGAGGTGCACGCCGACGCGTTCGTCGCCGGCGCGCACGTGCTGGTCATCGACGACGTGCTCGCCACCGGCGGCACGGCGGAGGCGACCTGCACGCTGCTCGAGCGGGCCGGGGCCGAGGTCGTGGCCTTCGAGGCGGTCATCGAGCTCGGCTTCCTCGAGGGCCGGGCCAAGCTGGCGGGTCGCGAGGTCCACACCATCCTCACGGTGTGAGGGCACATAGACTCCTGTCATGAACGAGGACGTCGCGGGCGGCACGACCGGAACCTCCGCCCCCACGCAGGTCGAGCCCATGACCGGGCCGATCCCGCGCGTCCGCGCGCGACTGGCCCGCTTCGGCGGTCCGCGCCAGGGGACCTACCGCGTCCTCGAGCCGCTGCTGCGCACCGTCCGGGCGACCCACCCCAAGGCTGACCTGACGGTCATCGAGCAGGCCTACGCCGTCGCGGAGCAGGCCCACCGCGGCCAGCTGCGCAAGAGCGGCGACCCCTACATCACCCACCCGCTGGCCGTCGCCACGATCCTGGCCGAGCTGGGCATGACGCCCGCCACGCTGGCCGCCGCGCTGCTGCACGACACGGTGGAGGACACGGCATACAGCCTGGAGGACCTCACCCGCGACTTCGGACCCGAGGTCGCCATGCTCGTGGACGGCGTGACCAAGCTCGACAAGGTCACCTACGGCGACGCGGCCCAGGCCGAGACCGTGCGCAAGATGGTCGTGGCGATGGCCCGCGACATCCGGGTGCTGGTCATCAAGCTCGCCGACCGGCTGCACAACGCCCGCACGTGGCGCTACGTGTCGCAGGAGTCGGCGCAGCGCAAGGCCCGCGAGACCCTGGAGATCTACGCCCCGCTGGCCCACCGGCTCGGCATGAACACCATCAAGTGGGAGCTGGAGGACCTGTCCTTCGCGACCCTCTACCCCAAGGTCTACGACGAGATCGTGCGCCTGGTGGCAGAGCGGGCGCCGGCCCGGGAGGAGTACCTCGCCGGGGTCCGCGAGCAGGTCAACAACGACCTGCGTGCGGCCAAGATCAAGGCCACGGTCACGGGCCGGCCCAAGCACTACTACTCCGTGTACCAGAAGATGATCGTGCGCGGCCGCGACTTCGAGGAGATCTACGACCTCGTCGCGGTGCGGGTGCTGGTCGACACGGTCCGCGACTGCTACGCGGCGCTCGGCGCACTGCACGCCCGGTGGAACCCGGTGCCGGGGCGGTTCAAGGACTACATCGCCATGCCCAAGTTCAACATGTACCAGTCGTTGCACACGACGGTCATCGGGCCCGAGGGCAAGCCGGTCGAGATCCAGATCCGCACGCACACCATGCACCGGCGCGCGGAGTACGGCGTCGCGGCGCACTGGAAGTACAAGGAGGACGCGCCGGGCGGCGCCCAGGCCCAGCCCAAGGACGGCGAGACCGGACCGATCAGCGACATGGCGTGGCTGCGCCAGCTGCTGGAGTGGCAGCGGGAGACCTCCGACCCGGGGGAGTTCCTGGACTCGCTGCGGTTCGAGATCAACGCCCGCGAGGTCTACGTCTTCACGCCCAAGGGCGAGGTCATCGCGCTGCCGGCCGGCTCGACCCCGGTCGACTTCGCCTACGCCGTGCACACCGAGGTCGGCCACCACTGCATCGGTGGCCGGGTCAACGGCCGGCTGGTGCCGCTGGAGAGCCCGCTGGAGAACGGCGACGTCGTCGAGGTGCTCACCTCCAAGGCCGACGGCGCCGGGCCCTCGCGCGACTGGCTGACGTTCGTCAAGAGCCCCCGCGCCCGCAACAAGATCCGCCAGTGGTTCTCCAAGGAGCGCCGCGAGGAGGCCATCGAGCAGGGCAAGGACGCCATCGCCAAGGCGATGCGCAAGCAGGGCCTGCCGCTGCAGCGCCTCATGTCCCACGAGTCCCTGGCGGGCCTG
>DASSPC010000026.1:0-8360 GCA_035699865.1 Oryzihumus sp.
TCGGCCCGAACCCGCAGATCAGCGGCCTGCGCGCCGGCGTCGACGTCCTCGTCGCCTGCCCCGGGCGGCTCGAGGACCACGTCGGCCAGGGCCACGCCGACCTGTCCGCCATCGAGATCACCGTGCTCGACGAGGCCGACCACATGGCCGACCTCGGCTTCCTGCCCGGCGTGCGCCGGCTCATGGACCGCACCCCCAAGGGCGGCCAGCGCCTGCTCTTCTCGGCCACGCTCGACGCCGGCGTCGACGTGCTGGTCAAGCGCTACCTGAGCAACCCGGTGACGCACAGTGCCGACTCGGCCCAGTCGCCGGTCAACACCATGACCCACCACGTGCTGCACCTGCAGCCGGAGTCGCGCCTGCCGGTGCTGGTCGACCTGACCGCCGCGCCCGGCCGCACGGTCGTGTTCACCCGCACCAAGCACGGCGCCAAGAAGCTGGCCAAGCAGCTCAACGCCAGCGGCGTGCCCGCCGTCGAGCTGCACGGCAACCTGAGCCAGAACGCCCGCACCCGCAACATGGACGCGTTCCACTCCGGGTCCGCGCGCACCCTGGTGGCCACCGACATCGCGGCGCGTGGCATCCACGTCGACGACGTCAGCCTGGTCATCCACGCCGACCCGCCGACCGAGCACAAGGCCTACCTGCACCGCTCGGGGCGCACGGCCCGCGCCGGCGCCGAGGGCACCGTCGTGACCCTGATGACCGACGAGCAGGTGCGCGACGTGCGTGACCTGACCCGCAAGGCCGGGATCAAGCCGACCACGACGAAGATCGACGCCGAGCACCCGCTGCTGCGCGAGCTGGCGCCGGGCGAGCGGGTGTTCGTCGACAGTCCCGCCCCGGTGGCCCCGGTCACCAACCCCGCTCCGCGGTCGGGCTCGGGGGCCCGCTCCGGCGGTGGCCGCGGCCGTGGCGGCCAGGGCTCCGGCGCCGCCCGCGGTGGGCAGGGCGGCTCCCGCTCGGGCCAGGGTGCCGGCTCCCGTGGGGGTGCGGCCCGCGGCGGTGGCGCCACCGGTGGCGGCTCGGGCCGCTCCGGTGCGCCGAAGCGCAGCAACGGCAATGGTTCCGGCCGCTCCGGCGGTGCGCCGAAGCGTGCCGGCGGCGGCAGCACGGTGGCCTACAGCAGCTCCTCCACGGGCAGCGCCGCGGCCTTCTCCGCCGGCACGCGCGTCGGCCGCCGCTGACCCGTTCGGCCTGACCCCGTCCGCCCGGCGGCTCAGCGGGCGGGCGGGCGCTCGGCCTGCAGCTGGCGCTCGGTGTCGGTGAACCCGACCGAGCGGTAGACCCGGATCGCGACGTACTCGGGGTCGGCCACCATCACCAGGGTGTGGGCGCCGAGCTCGTCGAACCCGTAGCCGCTGACGTGGTGCACCAGGGTCCCGGCCAGGCCCCGGCCGCGGAAGTCGGGGTGCGTCTCGACCGACTGGAAGCGCGCCAGCCCCGGGCTCGCGGCATACAGGCCCATCTGCGCGACCAGGCGACCGTCGACGAACGCGCCGAACCACCCTCCGTGGCCCTTCTCGACGAGGGCGCGGTTGGTGGCCGCCTTCGCCTCGGCGAAGCGGTGGAAGTAGCCGGGGTCGACGTCCTGGTCGTTGCAGTCGACCCGCAGCTGCACGCTCGCCTTCCAGTCCTCGTCCGAGGTCAGCTGCCGGTAGGTCGCCTCGCGGTTGGGGCGGGGCGGCTCGTGGACGCTGGTCGCGGTCATCACGGCCTGGGCCTCGGCCGAGAGGCCGGCCGCGGTGAAGCCGGCCAGGTCCTCGACCGCGCCCGTGCTTCCGTCGAAGCCGATCGCGATGTGCTCGGCCTCGGGGAACCGCGCGTGGAACCGGTCGATCCACAGCTCTGACTGCTGCTGGGGCGGGACGCCGTACAGCAGCAGGAAGTTGCCCCACCAGTGCGCCGGGTTGTGCGGGCTGCGGACGACCAGGTGGTCGCCGTGGTCCTCCACCTCGGTGCCCCCCAGGCGCAGCAGGGCGAGGTCCGTGCGGTAGCCGAGCGAGGTGATCTCCACCCGAGCGAGCCTAGGGCTGCGGCGCCCCGGCGAACATCCGCAGAACTGCGTCCCGGGGCACGTCGGCGAGGCCGGCGTGCCTCCACTGCGGGTGGTGGTCGCGGTCGACGAGCACGGCGCGCACCCCCTCGACGAAGTCGGAGCCGGTCAGGAACGCCCGCCCCAGCGCGAGGTCCTGGGCGAACACCTGCTCCGGGGTGGCCAGCCGTGCCGCTCGCCGGACCGCCTCCAGCGTCACCGCCACCGACAACGGCGACCGGGAGGCGAGGAGCTCGGCCGCCTCTCGCGCGGCCGGGGACCCGTGCCCGCGCAGCCGGTCGAGGATGACCGCCGCGTCGTCGCCGGCATAGCACTCATCGATCCAGTCGCGCTCCACGCCGAGCGTCGGCGCCGGAACGCCGTCGTCGTCCAGCTCCCGCGGTTCGGGCACCCGGCCGTCAGCCAGCTCCAGCACCAGGTCGGGCAGCCGGCGGCTCTCGACGACCACGTCGGCCAGGCCGGCGTGGACGGCGTCCGGGCCGCCGACCGTCACGCCCGTCATCGCCAGGTGGGTGCCGACCTCACCGGGTGCGCGCGCGAGGAGGTAGAGCATGCCCACGTCGGGGAAGAAGCCGATGGCCGTCTCCGGCATCGCCACCCGGGACCGCTCGGTGACCACCCGCAGCGACCCCCACGCCGACAGCCCGAGGCCGCCACCCATGACGATCCCGTCCATCAGGGCGACAAAGGGCTTGGGAAACCTCGCGATCGCGGCGTCCAGCGCGTACTCCCGTGCCCAGAACCGGGCCGGGTCGTCCTCTCCGGACAGGATCGCCGAGCGCAGCGCCCGCACGTCACCGCCGGCGCACAGACCGCGCTCGCCGGCGCCCTCCAGCGCCACCGCGGTCACCGTGTCGTCGCCGGCCCACCGCTCCAGCTGCGCCTGCATCGAGGCGACCATGGCGTCGGTGAGCGCGTTGATCGCCCGAGGCCGGTTGAGCCGGATGCGGCCCAACGCACCCTGCCGGGCGAACAGGACCTCGTCGGTCGCCACCGGCCCGGGCCGGAAGTCCACATCGGTCTCCACGCGCATGCCGGCGATCCTCGCACGGGCTCAGCCGCGGGCCTCCAGGGCCAGGAGGTACTCCTTGGCGGCCAGCCCACCGGCATACCCGGTCAGCGCCCCGGAGGAGGCGACCACCCGGTGGCAGGGGAGGACGACGCACAGCGGGTTCGCGCCGAGGGCCGCGCCGACGGCGCGGGAGGCGCTGGGCCGGTCGATGCGCCGCGCCAGGTCCCCGTATGTCGTGCGCTCGCCGTAGTGGACCACCTCGCCGAGGCGGCCGAGCACGGTGCGCTGGAACGGCGTGGCCAGGGCCAGGTCCACGGGCAGGTCGAACCGGTGGAGCCGGCCGGCGAGGTAGTCCTCCAGCTCGCGGCGGGCCTCGTCCAGGGCCCGCGGCTGGCGCAGCACCCGCGGGGAGATGGTCCGCGACAGCCGCTCCAGCCAGTCGTCCTCGGAGCCGCGGGGGCCCAGGAACGCCGAGGCGACCATGGCGCCGGAGGCGTTGCGGGCCAACAGCATCCGGCCGATCACGGTGTCCTCGACGACGTAGGACACGTCCGACTCGGGCAGCACCGGCGGGGTCAGCCCGGCCGGCTCGAAGGCGGCCAGGCCGGTCTCGAGGTCGTGGCTCATGCGATCACCTTCCTGAGGTTCGCCAGCCCGTCGCTGACCAGACGCCGGCTCATCGTCGGCGTCGTGTCCAGGGCCCGGGCGATGGCGGGGTGGTCCAGGTCGGCCACGTACTTGAGGACGACCGCGTGACGCTGCCGTTCCGGCAGCCGGGCGACCTGGGCCCAGAGCGCCTCGTCCGGCCGGTCCGCGTCGGCGGCTGCCGCGCGGGCGCCCGCCGCGTCCGCGACCGCCGCGACGTCCTCGGCGGGGACCGCGCGACGGGCACGTCCGCGGTGGGCGTCCATCGCGCAGCGCGAGGTGATCGTCAGCAGCCAGCCGCGCAGGTTGGCCGACGAGCGCAGCCCGGGGTAGGCCGCGAGCGCCTGGGTCCACGCCTGCTGGGCCACGTCGTCACCGTCGACCGGTCCGGCCAGGGCATGCGCCAGCCGGGCGACGTCACGCCAGTGGGCGTCGACGAGGTGCTGGAAGGGAGGGAGCGTCACGGTCATCCAACGGTGGGGCGGCAGACCGTGTGAGCGTAGTGCGCCGCGCGGCGCCCGGGGGTCAGGCCATGACGTGGGCGCCCGGGATGACCAGGCCACGGACCTCGAACTCGGTGGCCACGGGTGGCGGCCCGGCGTGCTCGGGATCCATGGCGGTCATCATCGGCACCATCAGCTCGGTGGTGAACCGGTCGTAGGCCTCCCGGGACTCCCACACCTCAACCACACGAAAGCCCGAGTCGGTCGCGTGGCCGACGTGCAGGACCAGGCCCTCGCTGGCCCGGGGACCCTGCGCCATCAGGTGGGCGTGGATCTGGTCGTAGACCTCCACCGGCGCGGCGACGTCGAGCATGATCCCGAACGGCATGGCGGTCCTCCCTCGCGTTCGCGCAGGGCCCGCCGGGACGACGGCCGCCCGGCGGCACCCTGACCGCACCGGCCTACACCCTCACGGCGGGCGCGACCTCATGCAGGAGGCACAGGGCGCCCTCACCCCGCCCGAACACGTCCCACGGTGCCGCAGCCAAGGTTCGGTCCCGGCCAACGGAATGTCCCGATCGTGTTCGGGCTCTCAGTGCCTCGGGCTGCCCCCGCGGTGCCAGGTGCGGCAGCATGCCGTCGCATGGACGCCACCCCGCAGCCCGCAGGTCCCCTCGCCGGTCTCAAGGTCGTCGAGATGGCCGGGATCGGGCCGGCCCCGTTCGTGGCCATGGTGCTGGCCGACCTCGGCGCCGACGTCATCCGGGTGGACCGTCCCGGCGGCCCCGGCCTGCAGGTGACCGCGCCGGCATACGACGTCCTCAACCGTGGCCGCCGCAACGTCTGCCTCGACCTCAAGCGGCCCGAGGCGCGCGAGGCCGTGCTGCAGCTGGTCGACCGGGCCGACGTGCTGCTCGAGGGCTTCCGCCCCGGCGTGATGGAACGCCTCGGGCTCGGGCCGCAGGAGTGCGCCGCCCGCAACGAGCGGCTCGTCTACGCCCGGATGACCGGGTGGGGGCAGGACGGCCCGCTGGCGCAGCGCGCCGGTCACGACATCGCCTACATCGCCCTCACCGGCGCGCTCCACGCCACGGGCCGGGCCGGCGGCCCTCCCCAGGTGCCGGCCAACCTGCTCGGGGACTTCGGCGGCGGCGCGATGACCTGCCTCGTCGGGATCCTCGCCGCGCTGCACGAGCGCACCCGCAGCGGGCTGGGCCAGACCGTCGACGCCGCGATCGTCGACGGCACCGCGCTGCTCACCGCCCAGCTCCAGGGCCTGGTCGGCGCCGGGGTGTGGGAGCCCAGTCGCGGGGTGAACCTGCTCGACACCGGCGCGCCGTTCTACGACGTCTACGAGACCGCCGACGGCGAGCACATGGCGGTGGGTGCCCTGGAGCCACGGTTCTACGCCGCGCTGCTGGAGGGGCTGGAGCTCGACCCGGCGCAGGTTCCCGACCGGGGAGACCCGGCGCAGTGGCCGCGCCTGCGCACCGCGCTCGCGGCGGCTTTCGCCGGTCGCACCCAGGCCGAGTGGGCGGAGGTGTTCGCCGACTCCGACGCCTGCGTTGCCCCGGTCGTCCCGCTGCACCGGGCCCCGCAGCACCCGCACCTGGCGGCCCGCGCGGCATACACGCAGGTGGACGGGGTGACCCAGCCCGCTCCGGCGCCTCGCTTCGATCGCACCCCGGGGGCGGTGGGCCGGGCCCCGGCGGCGACCGGGGAGCACACCCGCGAGGCGCTGGCCGACTGGGGTGTCACCGACGTCGACACGCTGATCGGCACGGGGGTAGCCGTGCAGGCCTGAGGCCCGGATGACACGATGGTCGCGTGCTCCCCGAGGTCTCGCCGACGGCTGCCCGCCAACCCTTGGTCATCGCCCACCGCGGCGCCAGCAAGGCCGAACCGGAGCACACGCTCAAGGCCTACAAACGCGCCATCGCCGAGGGGGCCGATGCGCTCGAGT
The DNA here is from genome assembly GCA_035699865.1 of Oryzihumus sp. Classification (GTDB taxonomy): domain Bacteria; phylum Actinomycetota; class Actinomycetes; order Actinomycetales; family Dermatophilaceae; genus Oryzihumus. The sequence continues at coordinate 6,120 of DASSPC010000026.1, forward strand.
GCGACGTGCGGCTGACCGCCGACTCGCACCTCGTGTGCGTGCACGACCGCCGGGTCAACCGCACCTCCAACGGCAGCGGGCTGGTGTCCACCCTGGAGCTGGCCAAGCTCGAGGGGCTGGACTGGGGCTCCTGGCACGAGCTGCACGGCACCGACGACGAGCTGCCGGACCGCGACCGCAACCGGCTCCTCACCCTGCGTTCCCTGCTACGCACCGTCCTCGAGGCCGACCGCGAGGTCGGCCTCGCCATCGAGACCAAGCACCCCACCCGGTATGCCGGGCTGGTCGAGCGGGAGCTCGCGCGGGTGCTCACCGAGATGGGGCTGCACCGGGCCCCCGTGCCCGGCCGCCCGCACGTGCGGGTGATGTCGTTCTCGCAGCTGGCCTGCCAGCGGATGCGCCAGCTGTGCCCCGAGGTCGACCTCGTCTACCTCATCGAGAACTCGGTCCCCCTGCGCTTCCGGGACGGCTCGCTGCCCAAGGGCGTCCGGATCGCCGGGCTGGACATCAAGATCGTGCGCCGCTGGCCGCAGACCGTCGCCCGGCAGCAGCGCCGCGGGCACCAGGTCTACGTCTGGACGGTCGACACCGCCGAGGACGTGGACCTGTGCCTCGAGCTCGGCGTGGACGCGATCATCACCAACCGCCCGCGCTTCGTCCTCGACCACACCCGGGACACGCACTAACCTTGGGGCCAAGAGCCGGGTGGGCAGCTTCGCGAGGACGGAGACGTGATGGGGGCGGCAGGGGGCGGTACTGCTTCTGACCCGGCGACTGCAGCACTGGCGCAGGGCCAGCAGGCTCCGCTGGTGGACGACTTCGGCGGTGAGGTGGGGGTCGGACAGACCCGCACGATCCGCGTGCCGTGGGACGCGGCGTCGGTGACCAAGGTCCGGCGGGCGGTCGTGACCGACCTGCGCGCCCGGGGTGTCGGCTCCGAGGTGGTCGACGAGGCCGAGATCGTGGTGTCCGAGCTGGTCGCCAACGCGCTGCGGCATGCCAAGCCGCTCGGGGACGGCGCGGTCCGGGTGCACTGGAAGGTCAAGGACCCGGTGGTCGAGGTCGAGGTGACCGACGGCGGAGGCCCGACCAGCCCGCGCCCGGCGCCGCCCTCGGTCTGGGGCCAGGCCGGTCGCGGCCTGCGCATCGTGCGCAGCCTCGCGCATGAGTGGGGCGTGCAGGACGAGCGCTCCGGCTGCACCGTGTGGGTCGCCCTCGGCGGCCCGTCGCGGCGCCGCACCGGCTGAGTCACCCGCCCACTAGGGTGGGCGACCATGGGCAAGGCTTCCCGACGCAGTCGTCAGTCCGCATCCGGCCAGCGCGCCGCGACCCCCGCACCGGCACCCTTCGTGTCGCGCCCCTTCGAGGGCCTGACCGGGGAGACCGACTGGGTGGCGCTGCGCGAGATCCTGCCCGCGGCCACCGCCACGGTGCGGGTCGCCGGCGACGCGGTCCCCGAGGGGGCTGACGGCACCGCGACGATCGCCACCGTCCTGCCGCTGGCCTGGCCGGGCCTGCACCGCACCGACGGGCAGGTGCTCGTGGCCACCCAGTCCGGCAGCAGCACCGGGGACGCCAGCCGTGACCTGGCCCAGGTGCTGCTCGCGACCTTGGCCGCCGAGCCCGGCTCGCCGGTGACCTCCACCCCGCAGGCGACCGCCGGGACCCCCCGGCTGCAGGACCTGCTCGACCCGGCCGCGCCCTTCGAGGTGACGGTGCACGAGGGCTTCGACTTCTGGGTCGAGGACGTCGCCGACCTCGACGAGGAGGGCCGCGCCAGCCTCGAGCGCGCCAACGCCGTCGCCGTGCCGACCCGGCCGCTGGCCGGCGTGACCTCGGCCTACTGGTGCCGGATCGGTGAGCGAACCCACCTGCGCTGGGTGCTGCCGCAGGACGAGGACCGCGCCACGGACGCGCTGGCCCGGCTGCACGCCACCCACGACAGCGGCCTGGGTGAGGGCACCCGCCTGCTGGGGGCCTTCCGCGCGTGCGGCCTGCTCGTGCCCGTGTGGGACCTGGACCCGACCCGCGAGGCGGCCGACTACGAGGACGAGGCCGCGGCCTGGCTCAAGCGATACGACCAGGCGCTGGCGGCGACCGAGCCGCTGACCGCGGAGGAGCGCCGGGCCCGCTCCGGCCTGCTCAGCCGCCAGGTCACCCTGCGCTGAGGCAGCCGGTGACCACACCCGCCCCGCAGCCGGCACCCGTCGGGGTCGCCGCCGTCATCCCCGCCAAGGACGA
>DASSPC010000027.1:0-2360 GCA_035699865.1 Oryzihumus sp.
CCGACGCGCTGGTCGCGCAGGGGATGGCGTGATGGCGGCCAAGGACAAGCCCGTGCCGCTGGACATGGACCGGCTGCTGGCCGACCCGGCCACCCGGATCATCGTGTGCTGCGGCGCCGGCGGGGTCGGCAAGACGACGACGGCCGCCGCGCTGGGCCTGCGGGCCGCCGAGCAGGGCCGGCACGTCGTGGTGCTGACCATCGACCCGGCCCGCCGGCTGGCCCAGTCCCTGGGGCTGACCTCGCTGGACAACACGCCGCGCCCGGTCAAGGGCATCGACGACTCCGCGGGCGGCTCGCTCGACGCGATGATGCTCGACATGAAGCGCACCTTCGACGAGGTGGTGCAGCTGCACTCCACCCGCGAGAAGGCCGAGCAGATCCTGGCCAACCCCTTCTACCAGGCGGTCTCCAGCTCCTTCGCCGGCACGCAGGAGTACATGGCGATGGAGAAGCTCGGGCAGCTGCGCGCCCGGGCCGACCATGACGGCAGCTGGGACCTCATCGTCGTGGACACCCCGCCGTCACGCTCGGCGCTGGACTTCCTCGACGCGCCCAAGCGGCTCGGCTCCTTCCTCGACGGCCGGTTCATCCGGCTGCTCAGCGCCCCGGCCAAGGCCGGCGGCCGGGCCTACCTCAAGGTCTTCAGCGCCGGGGTCGGCATGGTCACCCAGACGATGAACAAGGTCCTCGGGGCCCAGGTGCTCACCGACGTGCAGACCTTCGTGGCGGCCCTGGACACGATGTTCGGCGGGTTCCGCGAGCGCGCCGAGGCCACCTACTCCCTGCTCCAGGAGGGCGGCACCGCGTTCCTCGTGGTCGCCGCGCCGGAGCGCGACGCCCTGCGCGAGGCGTCCTTCTTCGTCGACCGCCTGGCCGAGGAGCAGATGCCCCTGACCGGGGTGGTCATCAACCGCATGTATGCCGTGCAGGCGCGCGGGCTCTCCAGCGGCCGCGCCCTCGCCGCGGCCGAACAGCTCTCCGAGGACGGCTCGCCGGCGGCGAAGGTCACCGAGGGCCTGCTGCGGGTGCACGCCGCCCGGGCCGAGGTCGCCGCCCGCCACGAGGGGCTGGCCCGCCGGTTCAGCGCCGGGCACCCCGGCATCCCCGTGGTGCAGGTGGCGGCGGCCGCCGAGGACATCCACGACCTCGAGGGGCTGCGGGCGGTCGGTTCGTCGCTGGCCGGCGGCTGACGCCGGGCGCCCGGGCGATCACGCCGCTCAGGCGGGCTATCGGCTCAGGTGGGCGAGCCGGTCAGGCGAGCGGGGCGCTCAGGCGAGCGGGGCGCGATACACACGACAGCGCCGCCCGCGGCGGGGAGCCGGGGCGGCGCGGTGTCGGTGGGTCAGGAGGCCGGGCGGTCGGCGTTGAGCCGGGCGGTCTCGAGGACGGCCCGCCAGGAGGGGACGTTCGGGCGGCGCTTGAGCAGGGCCCGACGCTCGCGCTCGGTCATCCCACCCCACACCCCGAACTCGGTGCGGTTGTCGAGCGCGTCGGCGAGGCACTCGGCGATGACAGGGCAGCCCATGCAAATCTGCTTGGCGATCTGCTGTGCGGCGCCCTGGACGAACAACGCGTCCGGATCGGCCTTGCCGCAAGCCCCCTGCTGAGCCCAGTCCTCGACCCACACGCGACGACCGGCTCCAGCGCTCGTGCTGCGCGAAGTCATGACGGTCACGGTTGGCCTCCCTGCTCTCAAAACGGACAGATCGTCCGTTCGTGATGCTTCGAGGTTAGGGAGGGAGCACAGGTCAGGACCATGACTAGGACGGATAGTTCGGGACACCCCCAAAGTGACTAGTCACTGATCAGGAGAGGGTCCGCACGTATGCTGGCCGGCATGCAGGGACGCGCCCCCAACCTCGCCAGCATCACCAGTCTGCTCGGCGCCCTCGTGGCCACTTCGGTGGTCATGGGGCTGCTCGGAGCGGGGTTGGTCATGCCGCTTGCCGGCGCCACCGGCGCCGCCGCCCGCTCGGGGGTGCAGGCCTTCGACTCGCTGCCGGGTGAGTTCAAGCAGACGCCGCTGTCCCAGCAGTCGCGGGTGCTCGCCTCGGACGGGTCGCTCATCGTGACCCCCTCCGACGAGAACCGCATCATCGTGCCGCTGTCCAAGGTGGCCCCGGTCATGCGGCAGGCCCAGGTGGCGATCGAGGACTCCCGCTTCTACGAGCACGGCGGGGTCGACCTGCACGGCATCGCCCGCGCGTTCATCTCCAACGCCAACGGCGGCAGCACCCAGGGCGCGTCCACCCTCACGCAGCAGTACGTCAAGATCACGCTGCAGGAGAACGCCCTGCGCAACAACGACAAGGAGGCGGCCCAGGCCGCGACGGCCAAGAGCTACGGGCGCAAGCTGCA
>DASSPC010000028.1:0-3621 GCA_035699865.1 Oryzihumus sp.
GCCACGCCGTGGGTGCCGTGCTCCTGCACGTAGGCCTCCCCGCCGGTGCGGAACACGCCGTAGTCGAGCATCCGCAGGGCCACCCCGAGCACCCGGTCGCGCCCCAGCGCCCGGGCCGTGAGGTCGATCTCGACGGCCTCCCGCACGGTGTGGATGCCGCGGGCGAGGGTGAGCACGCGCAGGTGCTTCGCCTCGTTGCGGCTCTCGTGCCAGGCCTCGTGGTAGAGGTACTGCCGCCGGCCCGCGTCGTCGGTGCCGACGGCCTGGATGTGCCCGTGCGGCCACGGGCTGATCCACACGTCCTGCCAGGCCGGTGGGATGGCCAGCGAGGAGATGCGTTCGCGGGTCTGCGGGTCCACCGCCTGCCCGGTGGCGTCGACGTAGGAGAACCCCCGGCCCCGACGCAGGCGGCGGATGCCGGGCCCGTCGGGCTTGCTACGGCGCAGGCGCATGCCCGTGTCGTACCCCGACGGGCGCGTGCACGCACGGCGACCCGCCGCACGGGTCACCGCGACGTGCCGGGCACCGACCTCAGACGGGCAGCTGGCGGGACTCGACCATGTGCTCGGCCACGGCCCGCAGCTTCATGTTCTTGTCCTGCGAGTAGCGCCGCAGGATGGCGAACGCCTGGTCGGCGTCGAGGTTGAACCGCTCCATCAGGATGCCCTGAGCCTGCCCGATCAGGTGCCGGGCGTCGATGGCCTTGCGCAGGCTCGACTCGTTGCGGGCCGACGCCAGCGCGACCGACGCGTGCCCGGCGAAGATCGTGGCCACGGCGATGTCCTCGTCGTCGAAGCGGCCCGGCTCCACGGCATACAGGTTGAGCGCACCCATGGTGTTGTTGTGGGTGAACAGCCGCAGGCTGAGCACGCTGCGCACGCCCAGGCCGGACACCTGGCGGCACCAGTCCGCCCAGCGCGTCTCGGTCTCGGTGTCGTGGATGACGAACGTCTCATGGTCCCAGATCGACTCCAGGCACGGGCCCTGCGCGCACTCCATCTGCAGCCGGTCGGCCTTGACGACGAGGGGGTCCGTGGTGGCGGCGGACTCGACCTGCTTGCCGCCGTGCACGAGCATCACGCCGGCGCAGTCGCACGCCAGCGCCTCCTTGGCGAACTGGGCGACCGTCTCGACGGTCTGTCCGACGTCCTCTCCCTGGTGCATGTGCCGGGCCATCTCGGCGAAGTCCGCCGCGAACGACGGGTCCACGTCGACCTCCTGAAGGTGTGGGGCAAAGAAGGGGGCGGCCAGGGGACTGCTTGGGCCTTGGAACGACACCATGCACCAGCCGGTATGCCGTACTCAAGGCCGCGGGCGAATGTGCCCGAAGCGTCCCTTTTTCAGTCGAGGACGAGGGCGTCCTCGTCCTCCCCGTCCGGGGATGCCAGCGCCTCGCGCAGCCGCTCGAGCAGGTCCCGCAACAACCGGGAGACCTGCATCTGGCTGACCCCGAGCTCGGCGCCGATCTCGGCCTGCGTGCAGCCGCGGACGAACCGCATGACCAGGATCTTCCGCTCCCGCGGCGTCAGGGCGGTCATCACCGGGACGAGGGTCCGCAGCCGGTCGATCCGCTCGAACGCGTCGGTCTCGTCGGGCACGAGCTCGCCCAGGGTGGCGCCGGTCTCGGCGCGGGCCGGTGCGTCGAGCGACAACGGCGCGAAGCACCCGTCGACCGTGAGGGCCTCCCGCAGCTCGATCAGGTCGACGGCCAGGGCGCGCGCCAGGTCGGAGGGGGAGGCCGGGCGCCCCAGGGCCTGGACCAGCTCGGGCTCCACCCCGTGCACGGCACCCTGCAGCTCCTGGATGCGCCGGGGCGGCCGCACGGTCCACGCGAAGTCGCGGAAGTGGCGCTTGATCTCCCCGGAGATGGTGGGGTTGGCGTAGGCCGCGAAGCTCGACCCCTCGCTGGGCCGGAAGCCGCGCACGGCCTTGACCAGTCCCACGTAGGCGACCTGGAGCAGGTCCTCCCAGTCCACCCCCCGCCCGCGGTAGCGCGAGGCGATGTTCTCGGCCGTGCCGATGTTGAGCAGGAACGCCTCGTCGAGCAGGCGGCTGCGCTCCTCGGGGCACCTGGCCCGGCCGGCCTGCTCGAGCAGCTCCAGCGTCTGGTCGTTGCGGGTGGGGCCGTCATCCCTGGTCGGGGGGTCCTCGGCAGCAGGAGGCGGTGCCTCGGCTTGCGATGTCATCTGACGCCCGTTCATCCGAACGTGGAGACATGGCGCCGCTTCTGGACCTGTCGCGGTCACTAGAACACGGATGGGGCGCAGGGCACAACCCCGCCAGACCGGGGCACGTCGGACAACCCCGTTCTGGTCCGGGGTGCCGCACAGAAAAGGCACAGCACCCCGGCGGGGGATCGTTACCCCCACCGATCCGGGCGTAAACACGCGCTGGTCGTGGCAGGCTCCGGCCCATGACCGGCTCCTCAGACGACGCCCGCCCGGGCGAGACACCCACCCAGCGCGCCGACCGCAACTGGGACGAGCTGCTCCAGGAGCTGCGGGTGGCGCAGACCGGCGTGCAGGTGCTCACCGGCTTCCTGCTGACCCTGCCGTTCCAGGCCCGGTTCACCCACCTCGATGCGGTGCAGCGGGCCACCTACCTGGCCGCCGTGGTGTTCGGGGTGGTCTCCATCGCGCTGCTGATCGCCCCGGTCAGCTCCCACCGGCTGCTGTTCCACCAGCACAAGAAGCGGGTGCTCGTGGAGACCTCCAACCGGCTCGCCAAGGCCGGCCTCACCACGCTCGGGCTGACGGTGGGCAGCGTGATCCTGCTCGTCTTCGACGTCGTCGTCGGCCGCACCGCCGGCATCGTGGTGGGCGCCGCGATGCTGCTGCTCTTCCTGCTCGTGTGGTTCGTGCTGCCCAAGGCGGTCCTCGCCCGGGCCAGCGACTCGGCCTGAGCCGCTCCCGGGACGCACCGCGGCCGGTCACCTTGTGGAGGTGACCGGCCGCGGATACCAGCGTTTGCCGGGTGGCTCAGACCGCGGCGGAGGCGGGCTCCTCGGCGGGGGCGCCGTCGTTGCTGTCGTCGCCGATCGCGATGTCGCGACGCTTCGAGATGGCGATCGCCCCGACCGCGATGAGCACGGCGACGGCGGCGATGCCGTAGCGCAGCACCGAGTTCGCGCCGGAGCCGATGGTCAGCTGGACGATGGCCGGGGCGATGAGCACCGAGACCAGGTTCATCACCTTGATCAGCGGGTTGATCGCCGGGCCGGCGGTGTCCTTGAACGGGTCACCGACGGTGTCGCCGATGACGGTGGCCGCGTGGGCCTCGCTGCCCTTGCCGCCGTAGTTGCCGTCCTCGACGATCTTCTTGGCGTTGTCCCACGAGCCACCGGAGTTGGCGAGGAACACGGCCATGAGCACGCCGGCGCCGATCGCCCCGGCGAGGTAGCCCGCGAGCGGGCCGATGCCCAGGCCGAAGCCGACCGCCACCGGGGCCATCGCGGCCAGCAGGCCGGGGGTGGCCAGCTCGCGCAGCGAGTCCTTGGTGCAGATGTCGACGACGCGGCCGTACTCCGGCTTCTCGGTGCCGGCCATGATCCCGGGGTGCTCGCGGAACTGGCGGCGCACCTCGAAGACGATGGCCCCGGCGGCGCGGGTCACCGCGTTGATC
>DASSPC010000029.1:0-5147 GCA_035699865.1 Oryzihumus sp.
CGGTATGCGCCGTGTCACGCACCTCCCGCGGGCGGTCGGTGTCGACCTGTCCGTGTCGACCGGTCCGCGTCGACCGCTCAGGGGCTGGCCGGGCGGATGAGCTGCCGGGGCACGTGCGTGGCGGCCTCACGGTCCAGCAGCCACGTCGTGGACCGGGTGCCATGGACGCCCGCGGCGGGGGCCTGCATCTCGCCTGCGCCGGAGAGCGCCAGCCCGACGGCGCCGGCCTTGTCCGCGCCGGAGACGAGGAACCACACGTCCCGCGCGGCGCACAGGGTCGGGAACGTCAGGGAGATCCGGGTGGGCGGAGGCTTGGGCGCCCCGCGGACGCCGACCACCGACCGCTCGCGCTCGTGCAGGGCCGCGTGCTCGGGGAACAGCGAGGCCACGTGGGCGTCGGGCCCGACGCCGAGCATCACCACGTCGAAGGCGGGCACGTCGCGACCCGAGCCGGCGGCGGCAGCCAGCTGACCGGCATACCGGGCCGCGGCCGCGTCGGGGTCGGCACCGTCCGCGCCGTCCGGGCCGGGCATGGCGTGCACCCGGGCCGGGTCGAGCGGGACCGTGTCGAGCAGAACCTCGCGGGCCTGGGTCTCGTTGCGGTCGGGGTCACCCGCCGGCAGGAAGCGCTCGTCGCCCCACCAGAGGTTGAGCCGGCGCCAGTCCACGGCGTCCCGGGCGGCGCACGCGCCGAGCGAGGCGAGGATCGCCGAGCCCATCGACCCACCGGTGAGGACGATGTCGGCCTCACCGCGGGAGGCCTGGGCGTCGACGATCGCCGTGACCAGCCGGGCCGCCGCGGCGTCGGCCAGCAGCTGCTTGTCGCGGTGGACGACGACGCTGGGGCCGCGGCTCACGCCGGGTCCCCGGTCTTGTCCTGCAGCTTGCGCGAGGCCGCCTCCTGGACCGCTTCGGTCGAGGCCGTCTCGGGCACCTCGGCCTCGACCATCTGCGCGCTGGCGTGCTTGCGTGCCTCCCGGGCCAGCCGGTCGGCCTGCCGGGCCGCCTGCTCCACCGAAGGGGCCTCGCCGTTGGCGATGGCCCTGCTGGCCGTGGTCGAGCGGCCCTGGGAGACCTTGGCCAGGCCCTTGGTCAGCGCCTGGGCGTAGACCTCGTCGGGGTCGAGGCGACGCAGCTCGTCGGCCAGGCACTCGGCCAGCCCGCGCCGGGCCAGGCCGATCCGGCGCACCGGCTGCCCGGCCTGGGTCAGCGTGGCGACGTTGCCGTCGGGGCGGACGAGGTCGACGTCACCGCTGCGGCGCTCGAGCCGGACGCTGATCATCCCCGAGCCGGCCCGGGTGCGGGCCCGCTTGACCGGGCACTTGAGCATCTGCGCGAGCCACCCGGCCAGCAGGTCGGTCGAGGGGGAGTCCGAGCCTCCGGTGACGGTGGCGCCGACGACCGACTCGAATGGCGGCTGGTCGAGGGCCGCGGCGAGCAGGCCGCGCCACAGGGTCACGCGGGTCCACGCCAGGTCGGTGTCACCGGGCTTGTACGTCTGCGCCCGGTAGTCCATCTCCTTGTGCGGGTGGCGCGCCTCGGCGGCGTCGGTGATCCGGCGCTGGGCCATCCGCCCGATCGGGTCGGTGGACACCGGGTGCGGGGCCGCCTTGGGCCACCACGCCACGACGGGGGAGTCCGGCAGCAGCAGCGGGGTCACGACGCTGTCGCCGTGGTCGACCAGCGGGCCGAACAGGCGCAGCACGACGACCTCGGAGGCGCCGGCGTCACCGCCGACCCGGATCTGGGCGTCGAGCCGGCTGGTGCCGCGCTTGTTGCCGCTGACGAGCGCGATGATCCGGCACGGGTGCTGGCGCGAGGCGTCGTTGGCGGCCTCGATCGCCTCGTCGGCGTCGGACTCGTCGACGACGATGATCAGCGTCAGCACGCGGCCGAGGGCCATCGCGCCGACGTCGTTGCGCAGGCGGACGAGCTTCTTGCTGACGGCCTGCGTGGTGGTGCTGGGCAGGTCGACGATCACGGCATCCTCCAGTGGCGTCCGTCGCGGTGCATCATCTCGTCGGCGCCCTTCGGGCCCCACCCACCCGAGGGGTAGGGCTCGGGACGACCCTGCCTGGACCAGAACGCCTCGACCGGGTCGAGGATGTTCCAGGACAGCTCGACCTCCTCGTGGCGCGGGAACAGCGGCGGGTCGCCCAGGAGGACGTCGAGGATGAGCCGCTCGTAGGCCTCGGGGCTGGACTCGGTGAAGGCGTTGCCGTAGCCGAAGTCCATCGTCACGTCGCGCACCTCCATCGCGGTGCCCGGCACCTTGGAGCCGAACCGCATCGTGACGCCCTCGTCGGGCTGCACCCGGATGACGATGGCGTTCTGGCCGAGCTCCTCGGTCGCCGTGTCGTTGAACGGCAGGTGCGGGGCGCGCTTGAACACCACGGCGATCTCGGTGACCCGCTTGCCCAGGCGCTTGCCGGTGCGCAGGTAGAACGGCACCCCGGCCCAGCGGCGGGTGTCGATGTCCAGCTTCACCGCGGCATACGTCTCGGTCGTGGAGTCCTTGCTGATGCCGTCCTCGTCGAGGTAGCCGACGACCTGCTCGCCGCCCTGCCAGCCGGCGGCGTACTGCCCGCGGGCGGTGGTGGTCTCCAGGTCGTGCGGCAGCCGGACGGCCGAGAGGACCTTCTCCTTCTCGGCGCGCAGGTCGCTGGCGGAGAAGGAGACCGGCTCCTCCATCGCGGTCAGCGCCAGCAGCTGCAGCAGGTGGTTCTGGATGACGTCGCGGGCGGCGCCGATGCCGTCGTAGTAGCCCGCGCGGCCGGCGATGCCGATGTCCTCGGCCATCGTGATCTGCACGTGGTCGACGTAGTTGGCGTTCCAGATCGGCTCGAACATCTGGTTGGCGAAGCGCAGCGCCAGGAGGTTCTGGACCGTCTCCTTGCCCAGGTAGTGGTCGATGCGGAAGACCGAGTCCGGCGGGAACACGCGCTCGACGATGTCGTTGAGCTCGCGGGCGCTCTTGAGGTCGTGCCCGAACGGCTTCTCGATGACGACCCGGCGCCAGGTGCCCGGGTCGGGCTTGGACAGGCCGCTGCGGTCGAGCTGCTCGCACACCGTCGAGAACGCACCCGGCGGGATGGACAGGTAGAACGCGTGGTTGCCGCCGGTGCCGCGCTCGGCGTCGAGCTCCTTGACCGTCGAGGCGAGCAGGTCGAAGGAGGTCGGGTCGTCGAACGTGCCGGGCACGAAGCGGAACCCCTCGGCGAGGTTGCGCCACACCTCCTCGCGGAACGGCGTGCGCGAGTGCTGGCGCACCGCGTCGTAGACGATCTTGCCGAAGTCCTGGTCGGCCCAGTCACGCCGGGCGAAGCCGACGAGGCTGAAGCCGGGGGGCAGCAGGCCGCGGTTGGCCAGGTCGTAGACCGCCGGCATCAGCTTCTTGCGAGCGAGGTCGCCGGTGACGCCGAACAGGACCAGGCCACACGGGCCGGCGATCCGGGGCAGGCGCTTGTCACGGGGGTCGCGCAGCGGGTTGTGTCCCTGCGCGACGCGAGCTGGGCTCATCCTTGGCCTTCCGGGGAGGAGGACGGTATGCCGAGTGCCTGGGTCAGCTGGGCCAGGCCGGCGTCGTGGTCGGTCAGGTGCAGGCGCAGGACCGGGCGGCCGTGGTCGGCCAGCACCTGGGCGTCGCCGCCCGCCTGGGCGGCGATGAGGGTGCCGAACGTGAAGTCACGCCCGGGCACCGGGAGGTCCTCGTGCGGGGCGGACGTCACCTGGAGGTAGACGCCGGTCGCCGGACCGCCCTTGTGGTACTGCCCGGTGGAGTGCAGGAACCGCGGGCCCCAGCCGAACGTGGTCGGTCGCTCGGTGCGCCGGGCGATGGCGCGGCGCGCCCCGGCGAGGGGCGCGTCGGCCAGCCGGTCGAGGTAGGCCATGACGGCGACGTAGCCGCGCTGGCGGTCCAGCTGGTCGAACAGCGCGTCGAGGGCGGTGCCGACCGTGACGGCCGAGCCGAGCCAGTCGCCGCCGAGGGAGCGCACCTCGATGGCGCCGTCGGTGAACGCCGGCTCGTCGGCGGCCTGGTCGCCGCCCTCGAGCATGGCGCGCGCGGCCTTCTTGGCGCTCTCGACGTCGGGCTGGTCGAACGGGTTGATTCCCAGGACCGCCCCCGCAGCCGCCGTGGCGACCTCCCACAGCAGCAGCTGGGCTCCGAGGGCGCCGCTGACGCGGACCTCCGAGCGCGCGGCGCCGGTGGCGTCGTCGGGGGAGGGGGCCTGCTCGTCGGCGACGTCGGCCACCAGCCGGGCGACCGTGACGTCGGCGGCCGGCCAGGCAACCTCCGGGTCGTCGTCGCCGTCGACGACCACCGGCAGGAGGCCGGTGCCGTCCTTGCCGGTGCTCTCGGCGATGAGCTGCTCGGCCCAGTCGGCGAAGCCGGTGATGCCCGAGCCGTCGTCGACGAGCACGAGCTTGTCGCGCAGCGGGTCGGTGCCGGCGATCGCGGCACCGAGGACCAGGCCCGGGTTGGCCGAGTCGTCGTCGGCGAGCAGGTCGGCGACCGACTCGGCGTCGTCGAGCAGCTCCTCGATGTCGGCGCCGGCCAGGCCGCTGGGCACCAGGCCGAACGCGGTCAGCGCGGAGTAGCGCCCGCCGACGTTCGGGTCGGCGTTGACGACGCGGTAGCCCCGCTCCCGGGCGTCCTTGTCCAGCGGGCTGCCGGGGTCGGTGACCACCACGATGCGCTGGGCGGGGTCGATGCCGGCGGCCTCGAACGCGCCCTCGAAGGCGCGGCGCTGGGAGTCGGTCTCGACGGTGGAGCCGGACTTGCTCGAGACCACCACGACGGCGCGGTCGAGCCGGTCGGCCAGGGCGGCCCGGACGTAGTCGGGGTCGGAGGAGTCGAGCACGGTCAGCTCGACGCCGGCGGTGGCGCAGATGACCTCCGGGGCGAGCGAGGAGCCGCCCATGCCGCACAGCACGACGTGGTCGACGCCCTGCTCGCGCAGGTGGTCCCGCAGCGCGGCGACCTCGCCGACCAGCGGCCGGGAGCTGCGGCCCAGTCCCGTCCAGGACAACCGGACCGAGGCCTCGGGCTCCGCCCCAGGACCCCACAGCGTGGGGTCCTGGGCGAAGAGTCGGCTGGCGAACCGGTCACCGACCAGCGTCGCGACGTGGCGCGAGACCGCCTCGCC
>DASSPC010000030.1:0-3516 GCA_035699865.1 Oryzihumus sp.
GTGCTCCATCGCCGCGGGGTGGACCGGCCCGCCGCAGCACATCCACCGCCAGCATGACGAGAGCTTCTTCGTCCTGACGGGCACGGTGCGGTTCACCAGCGGCCGCGAGGAGCTGCTGGCACCGCCCGGTTCGCTGGTCACCGCGCCGATCGGTGCCCCGCACTCGTTCGCCAACGCCGACAGCCGGACCCCGGCCAGCTTCCTGTGCACGGTGACGCCGGAGCGCTACCTCGGGTACTTCCGGGAGGTCGCCACGCTGCGCCCCGGTCCGGACGGTCAGCTCGACCCGGCTGAGGTCCTGGCCCTCATGAGCCGCTACGCCACCGAGCCGTACCGTCCCGTCTGACCGGCCTGCGTTCCCTCCGATCCAGAGGTCCACGGTGTGGTTCGCGGGCGGAACACAGGCGTACCTTCGGAATGAGAAGGCCCGGACTGCCGGATCCGCAGCAGCCGGTCTCTGGCGCAGGGGGGCGCGTCCAGTAGGGACGCCGGGTCCCCACCGGCTTCGTGGCGGTGGGGACCCGCCTTGGCCCGCGCCGCGGGCCAGCGGCACAGGGGCAGCCCCGGGCAAGCAGGGCCAGGGCGAGACGTCGGTATCGCGCGGTGCCGGCTTCAGGGGCCGGAGAGCAGGCCGCGCTGGATGGCGATGGACATGGCCTCCAGCTTGCTGTGCGCGCCCAGCTTGGCCGACAGGTTCGCGACGTGGTTGCGCACGGTGTTCACGCTCACGTCGAGCTCGGCGGCGATCGCAGCGTTGGACAGGCCCTTGGCCAGCCTGGCCAGCACCTCGGCCTCGCGCTTGGTCAGAGCCGGCTGCGACCCGCCCGTGCGGGTGAGCCTGGGCAGCAGCCGGGCCAGCAGCTCCGGGGAGATGCTGGCCTCGCCCTGCGCGGCGGCCCGGACGGCGGTGGTCACCTCGGCCAGGCTCCGCGTCTTGGACAGGAACCCCGAGGCGCCGGCCTCCAGGGCCTTGACGAGCACGTCATCCGAGCCCGCGCCGGTCAGGACCAACACGTTCATGCTCGGGCGCAACGCCCGCAGCTCCGGGATCGCCGCCACGCCATCGCCGTCGGGCAGCCGGCGGTCCAGGATCAGCACGTCGGGCGATGACGTCTGCACCCGCGCGCGCGCCTGGGCCAGCGTCTGCGCCAGACCGACCGTGCTGAGATCGGGCTCCTCGTCGAGGACACGCGCGAGGCTGGCCGCGACAACCTCGTGGTCATCGACGATGAGCACGCGAATCGGGCGCGCGCCGTTGACGTGGTCCCCGGTGTCATGGTCACTGTCCACGCCGCTCACCTCTCCGCTTCCCCTCTAGTATCCATGCACTAGACGCCCTGGGTCGCCGGCATCGCCGAACCGGCCGCGGGTGGCCACACGATGGCGGTGTCCGAGGTGCCGACAACGTCAGGCAGGTTCATGTCGCGGGTCCGTGTCCTCATCGCCGATGACCACCCGGAGATGTTGTCCGCGCTGGTCACGGCGGTGGAGGCCGATGCCCGCTTCGTGGTGGCTGCCACCGCCACCAGCGGGGAGCAGGCCACGCGTCTCGCGGCCGAGCTGCCGCTGGACCTGGCCTTGATCGACGTGCGGATGCCGGGCGGCGGGCCGGCCACGGTCGCCTCGATCGCCAGACTGCCCCACGCACCGGTGGTCGTGGCCATCTCGGCCGACACCGGCGCGACCACGGTGGCGGCAATGGTGGCGGCCGGGGCGGTCGGGTACCTGGCCAAGGGCCGGATCGGGGAGGCGCTCCCGGAGCTGTTGGCACGCTGTGCCCACGGCGAGGTGGTGCTGGCCACCCCCACCGGAGCGGCCGCCCTGCGCGCGGTGCTGGGCTCTCGTCGTGCAGGGCTGCCCGAAGTGGTGAGCGGCGCGGCGGTGTGAGGCCCCGACTGCTCGGCTCTGTGCACCGGTCTGGAGCGTGCCGTCGACGCAGGGGCCGTGCTTACCATGGCGGCACATCGTCAAAGGCCCGACCTTGTGGGGGCGAACGGGATGGAACAGCGCACGTGGCTCTCGACCGAGGAGGGCCCGGACGTCGGCCCGCAGATCATCTTCGGGATGGACCCCACCGGCCGGTGCACGCTGTCGGTCGGCTCCGGACTGGCGGCGCTGGGGTTCCGCCCCGGTCAGATGGTCGGGACGGACCTCCTGGAGTTCTATCGCGACGACCCTCTGGGCACCGAGGCCCTCACCCGGGCCCTGGCCGGTGAGGCCTTCCACGCGGAGAGGGAGTACATCGGCCGTCGCCTCTCGCTGTACTTCGAACCCGTCTTCGACGAGGACGGCGCCTTCACCGGAGCGCTCGGGGTCGCCACCGACGTCACCGAGCAACGCCAGCTCGAACGCGAGGCCCGCGTCGCGCGGAGGCGTGACTACCACCTGGCCGAGCTCTCCACCGCCCTGACCCGCGAGGTGCTGGACCTGCCGGCGTTGCTGAAGGTGGTGGTCCGTGCGGTGACCGAGGTTGCCGGGCCGACCGGGGTGCTCTGGCTGCGGTCCGCCGACGGCCGGCGACTGACCCCGGCAGCCGCGTGGGACCGCCGCAGGGCCGAGCGCGACCTCGCCGTCATCCTGGCGGATGAGGGGCACGACGCGGCGTCGTACGCCCCGGAGATCACGGCGGCCGCGTCACTGGCGACCCCGACGGTGCTCGACCCGGGCACGCACGCGCCGGCCACCACCCCCGAAGGGCTGCTCGACCGGCTGGCGGCCTCGACGACTGCGGAGTCCGTCCTGCGCGTGCCCCTGCACTCCCGCGGGCAGCTCATCGGTCTGGTCGACATCGCCCGGACCGGGGCAGACGGACCCTTCCGCGACGAGGACGTCGACCTGGTGGCCGACATCGCCGGACGCTGCGCCCTGGCCGTGGACAACGCCCTCCTGCTCAACGCCCACCGCCAGGCCCGCGAGGAACTGGTGAAGTTCCAGGCCTTGGCCGACGCCTCGGACAACCTCATCGGCATCTCCGACACCGGCGACCGACTCGTCTACCTCAACCCGCGGGTCGCCGACATCGGTCTCGCGGCCGACGGCCAGGATGTGTGGACGGCGCTGGCCACCTACATCGGGGCGGAGCCCACCCGGGCGATCCGGGCGCAGCGGGACAGCGCCGGCCGCTGGTCCGGGCAGCTGCCCCTGCGCGTCGCCCACCAGAGCGGTGTCGATGCGGACCGCATCGTCGACGTGGAGGTGTTCCGTCTGCACCACCCGGACACGTCGGCGGACCTGGGGACCGCCTGGATCGCCTCGGACATCACCGAGCTGCGCGCCACGGAGGCCGCGCTCCGGCTCGCCAACGACGACCTTGTCCGGTTCAAGGCGCTCGTCGAGGCCTCGCCGGACTTCATCGCCATCGCGGGCCTGGACGGTGTCGTGCAGTACGTGAACCCGGGTGGACGCGCCATGATCGGCATTGGTGCTGACGTCGACGTCACGACCACCACGATCGCGGACTACCTCACGCCCGAGGGCCTGGCCGCCTCCGTCGAGGTCGAGCAGCCCGCCGTCGTC
>DASSPC010000031.1:0-2173 GCA_035699865.1 Oryzihumus sp.
CTGGGTGACCTGGGTGGACCAGAACCTCACCCGCGGTGACCACCCGATCTACATGCTCGCCTACGTCGGGCTGATCCTGTTCTTCACGTTCTTCTACGTGTCCATCACGTTCAACCCCGATGAAGTCGCCGACAACATGAAGAAGTACGGTGGTTTCATCCCGGGTATCCGGGCCGGGCGACCCACGGCCGAGTACCTCGACTACGTCCTCACCCGGATCACCGTGCCGGGCGCCCTCTACCTGGGGCTCATCTCCCTGATCCCGCTCATCGCCTTCGTCCTCGTCGGCGCTGATCAGAACTTCCCCTTCGGGGGCACCTCGATCCTGATCATCGTGGGTGTCGGCCTGGAGACGGTGAAGCAGATCGAGTCCCAGCTGCAGCAGCGTCACTACGAAGGGTTCCTCCGCTGATGCGTCTCATCATCCTCGGCCCGCCCGGAGCCGGTAAGGGCACCCAGGCTGCCCGGATCGCCGAGCGGCTGGGCATCCCGGCGATCTCGACCGGCGACATCTTCCGCTCCAACATCAAGAACGGCACCGCGCTGGGCAAGCAGGTGCAGGAGATCCTGGCGGCCGGCAAGTACGTGCCCGACGAGGTGACCAACGCGATCGTGCGTGACCGGCTGCTGCAGGACGACGCCGGCAAGGGCTTCCTGCTCGACGGCTACCCGCGCACTCAGGCCCAGGTGGCCGAGCTCGACGCCATGCTCGCCGAGAACGGGCACCAGCTCGACGCCGTGCTCGAGCTGACCGCCGACACCGACGAGGTCGTGGCGCGGCTGCTCAAGCGGGCCGAGCTCGAGGGGCGCGCCGACGACACCGAAGAGGTCATCCGCCACCGCCAGGAGGTCTACGTCGAGGAGACCGCGCCCCTGGCCGCGGTCTACCGCGAGCGTGGCCTGCTGCGCCAGGTGGACGGCATGGGCGACGTCGACACCGTCACCGCCCGCCTCGAGACCGCGCTGGGCGCCTGAGCCCGTGTTCGGACGCAACCGGCTCGACGTCAAGACCCCCGACCAGATCCGGCGCATGCGACGCGCCGGGCTGGTCGTGGGGGAGACCCTCGCCCTGCTGCGTGAGCAGGCCCGCGCCGGGATGACCACCGCTGACCTCGACCGTGTCGCCGAGGAGCACATCCGCGGCGCGGGGGCGACCCCGTCGTTCCTGGGCTACCACGGCTTCACCGGCACGCTGTGCGTCAGCGTCAACGACGAGGTCGTCCACGGCATCCCGGGCAGCCGCGAGCTGCGCGAGGGCGACCTGGTCTCGATCGACTGCGGCGCCATCGTCGACGGGTGGCACGGTGACGCTGCCATCTCGCTGGTCGTCGGTGGCCCTGAGGCCGCCAGCCCCGCCGACCTGGCGCTCATCGATGCCACCGAGGCCTCCATGTGGGCCGGCATCGCCGCCCTCAGGGTCGGCTCCCCGCTGTACGCCGTGGGCGCGGCTGTCGAGGACACGGTCGCCAAGGCGGCCGCCGCCGACGGCGCGACCTACGGCATCGTCGAGGACTACGTCGGGCACGGCATCGGCACGGAGATGCACCAGGACCCGCAGGTACCCAACTACCGGGTCCGGGACAAGGGCCCCACCGTGCGGTCCGGCCTGACGGTCGCGATCGAGCCGATGGTCACGCTGGGCTCCGCCGACACCGCGGTCCTGGAGGACGACTGGACCGTCGTCACGACCGACGGCTCACGGGCGGCGCACTGGGAGAACTCCGTGGCCGTCACCGACGAGGGGCTGTGGGTGCTCACCGAGCTCGACGGTGGCAAGGCGCGGCTGGAAGCCATCGGCGCGGCATACGCGCCGCTGGACTGAGCGCCCGACCGTCCTGACCTGCCCCGATCCGCAGCGCCGTCGATTTCTCCTCCTGTGGGGGGATGGCGTAGGCTAGTGCGTCGGCTCACGAATGTCTCGTTCCACACCCTCGCGGGTCCGCCCGCAGGGGCACCGGGACGTGCCTTTCGTCGTGCCGGATGTTGCATCAGTGGCCACACTGACCGGTCCCACCCGGGGCCGGCTCGTTCGACGGATTGCGGAGGATATGGCCAAGAAGGACGGTGTCATCGAGATCGAGGGCACGATCGTCGAGGCTCTGCCGAACGCGATGTTCCGCGTGGAGCTGACCAACGGTCACAAGGTTCTCGCCCACATCTCGGGCAAGATGCG
>DASSPC010000032.1:0-2021 GCA_035699865.1 Oryzihumus sp.
CGAGCTCCCGGGAACCCGGGCCGGCGACCCGGCGTGCCTGGTGGGGGAGTCGGGCCCGAGTGGGTGCTGCGCGACGATCGTCGCGCGCGATGCCCAGCCCGAGACCCCCGATATGGGGCCCCAAGCCGCCCCGACACCCCCGCGAAACCCGTGTGATCGGGGCCACAAACGTGCGACACGCCGCGGACACGCGTGTCCGGTTTGTCCCCGGCGCAGGGCCTGACCTGCGACGACGAAATTCGTCCATCGAATCTGGTCGATCCGGTGACGAGTCGGCCACGCGAGGGCATAAGATCCCTACATCTAGTAGTTACACCCCTGTAAGACGTCCACATGTAGTCCCCAGGCGACCGAGGCTTTCCCACACGCCATCCACGGGAAATCCCCAGCTTCGTCCACAGGGGACCGCAGCAGGACGCCGAAGCAGCAGGCGGGACGACCACTGGAGCACGACGCACCGCACACCCAGCCGCGGCCCTAGGGACACGGCATACCGAGCACGAGGCAGAAGGGGAGGAGCCCACATGCACTGCCCCTTCTGCCGCCACACCGACTCGCGGGTGATCGACAGCCGGACGGCTGACGACGGCACCGCCATCCGCCGCCGCCGGCAGTGCCCGGAGTGCGGCAAGCGGTTCACGACCGTGGAGTCGGCCAGCCTGAACGTCGTCAAGCGCTCCGGCGCGAGCGAGCCGTTCAGCCGCCACAAGGTGCTCATCGGCGTCCGCAAGGCCTGCCAGGGCCGCCCGGTCTCCGAGGACGACCTGGCCCTGCTGGCCCAGAAGGTCGAGGAGACCATCCGCGCCGCCGGCAGCGCCGAGATCGACGCCCACGAGGTGGGCCTGGCGATCCTCGGGCCGCTGCGCGAGCTGGACGAGGTGGCCTACCTGCGCTTCGCCAGCGTCTACCAGGCCTTCGACAGCCTCGAGGACTTCGAGGCGGCGATCACCTTGCTCCGCGCCGAGCGCGAAGCCACGGGTCACGAGCCGGACAGCTCCGGTATCGCGCCCCGCACCTGAAGCAGCACGGCCCACCACCTGTCGGTGGTCGGGTGAAGACTGAAATCCATCAACGGGGTCACGGGAGGACACCAGATGACAGAGACCGCTGGCGCACGAGCAGCCGCGCGCAAGGGCAACAAGAAGGGCGTGAAGGTCGAGCGGATCTTCACCACCCCTGGTGTGCACCCCTATGACGAGGTGACCTGGGAGCACCGCGACGTCGTCCAGCAGAACTGGAAGACCGGCGAGACGATCTTCGAGCAGCGCGACGTGGAGTTCCCCGACTTCTGGTCGGTCAACGCCTCCACCATCGTCACGACGAAGTACTTCCGTGGCGCCGTCGGCACCGACAAGCGCGAGAAGAGCCTCAAGCAGCTCATCGACCGCGTCGTGCTGACCTACGTCAAGGCCGGCAAGGACCACGGCTACTTCTCCTCCGACGAGGACGCCGAGCTCTTCGAGCACGAGCTGACCTGGGCGCTGCTGCACCAGGTGTTCAGCTTCAACTCCCCGGTGTGGTTCAACGTGGGCACGTCCAGCCCGCAGCAGGTCAGCGCCTGCTTCATCCTCGCCGTCGACGACTCGATGGACTCGATCCTCAACTGGTACAAGGAGGAGGGCTTCATCTTCAAGGGCGGCTCCGGTGCCGGCCTGAACCTCTCCCGCATCCGCTCCTCCAAGGAGCTGCTGTCCTCCGGTGGCACCGCCTCCGGCCCGGTCTCCTTCATGCGTGGTGCCGACGCCTCCGCCGGGACGATCAAGTCCGGTGGCGCGACCCGTCTTGCGGCCAAGATGGTCGTGCTCGACGTGGACCACCCCGACATCGAGGAGTTCGTCGAGACCAAGGCGCGCGAGGAGGACAAGATCCGGGCGCTGCGCGACGCCGGCTTCGACATGGACCTCGGTGGCAAGGACATCGTGTCCGTGCAATACCAGAACGCCAACAACTCGGTCCGCGTCAATGACGAGTTCATGCGTGCGGTCGAGGAGGGCAAGGAGTTCGGCCTGCGCGGCCGCAAG
>DASSPC010000033.1:0-5506 GCA_035699865.1 Oryzihumus sp.
GCCTTGGTCATGAGGAAGGCGCCGCGCAGGTGCACCGCCATCACGGCGTCCCAGTCCTCGACCGTCATCTTGAAGATGAGGTTGTCGCGGATGATGCCGGCGTTGTTGACCAGGATGGTCGGCGCACCGAGCTCATCAGCCACGCGCGCGACTGCCGCCTCGACCCGCTCGGGCCGGCTGACGTCCACGCCCACCGCGATGGCCCGGCCACCGGCCTCGGTGATGGCCGAGACGGTCTGGACGCACGCGGCCTCGTCGAGGTCGAGGACGGCCACGGCGTGACCATCGGCGGCCAGCCGGATCGCGGTGGCCGCGCCGATGCCGCGGGCCGCGCCCGTCACGATGGCGGTGCGCTGCGGGGTGGTGCTCACAGGGTGCCTCCTGGGGCTCTGGGTGGTGAATCGTGTTGGCAGCAAAGACTTCTCAGTCGAGGGCGTGGCGTCCGGCCTCGACGAGCGGGGCGACGACCTCGCCGATGTGCTCGAACCCGGGCCCGACGGTCTGGCCGTGTGCGTAGCGGTAGTGGATGCCCTCGCAGATCACGGCGAGCTTGAAGTAGCCCAGCGCCGTGTACCAGGGCAGGGGAGTCACGTCGAGGCCCGTGCGCGCGGCATACCGCTCGATGAGCTGTTCCATGGGAGGGAAGCCGTTGTGCGGGCCCATTCCGTCGGAGACGACCCCGGCGACGCCGCGGGTCGGCAGGGCGTAGACCGGCAGCAGCCCGAGGTCGCACAGGGGGTCGCCGAGCGTGGCCATCTCCCAGTCGAGCACGGCGCGGATGCGCTGGTCCGGGCCGACGATGGCGTTGTCGAGACGGTAGTCGCCGTGCACGATCGTGGCCCGCTGGCTGGCGGGGACGCCGGCGGCCAGGTCGGCGGCCAGCTCCTCGATTCCCGGTATGTCGCGTGACCGGGACCGCTGCAGCTGCTGGCCCCAGCGCCGCACCTGCCGTTCGAGGAAGCCCTCGGGGTGGCCGAAGTCCTTCAACCCCAACGACTCCGGGTCCAGGGCGTGCAGGGCGGCGAGCGTGTCGATGAGCTGGTGGGCCAGCTCGGCCCGGTCCTCGCGTGAGCGCCCGGCCAGGTCGGCGTCGGTGCGCAGCACGTCGCCCTCGACGAGCTCCATGACGTAGAACGGCGCGCCGATGACGTCGGTGTCCTCGCAGAGGGCGACCATGTGCGGCACCGGGACGGCGGTGTCGCGCAGGGCCGACATCACGCGGTACTCGCGGGTCATGTCGTGGGCGGTGGCCAGCACGTGCCCCAGCGGCGGACGGCGCACGACCCACGCCCGGCTGCCGTCGGTGACCCGGTAGGTGAGGTTGGACTTGCCGCCAGCGATGAGCTCGGCCCGCAGCACCAGCGAGGCGTCCGCCGGGCCGACGACCGGCGTCAGGAAGCGCGCCAGCGCTTCGAGGTCGAGCCCATCCACCATGCGCCCGACCTTACTGAGCGCTTGCTTAGTCGGGAACCCCGGCAGGCGTGACCATGGTCATGGGCTCAGCCCTTGCGGCCCTCCACCCAGCCGGAGCCGGCCGACTCCTTGATCCGCAGCATGCCCTCCTGGGCGACCGTCGCGACGAGCACGCCGTCGGCGCTGAACATGCGGCCGGTGGCCAGGCCGCGCCCGCCGGAGGCCGAGGGGGAGTCCTGGGTGTAGAGCGTCCACTCGTCGGCGCGGGCAGGGCGGTGGAACCACATGGCGTGGTCCAGGCTGGCCGGGCGCAGCCGCGGGTCGGCCCAGGCGATGCCGTGCCTGCGCAGCACCGGCTCGAGCAGCGAGTAGTCGGAGCAGTAGGCCAGGACCGCGGCGTGCAGCAGCGGGTCGTCCGGCATCCGCGACATCGCCTTGAGCCACACGCTCTGCCGGGCCGCGTGCTGGCGCCCGGGGCGGACGTAGATCGCACCCTCGACGTGGCGCAGGTCGATGGCCCGGCGCGTCGACCAGAAGAGCGCCGCCGGGTGGTCGATGTCGGCGAGCTCCTGGGCGGCCGTCGGGAGCATCTCGGGATCGGGGGAGGCCGGCATCGGCTCCTGGTGGTCCAGGCCCTCGGCCTCGGTCTGGAACGAGGTGATCATCGACAGGATCGGCTTGCCGTACTGGATCGCGTGGACCCGCCGGGCGGAGAACGAGGCCCCGTCGCGCAGCCGCTCCACGGCGAAGCGGATCGGGTGGCTGGAGTCGCCGGCCCGCAGGAAGTAGCCGTGCAGGGAGTGGATGTGCCGGGGTGCTCCCTCGACGTCGGCGACGGTGCGCCCGGCGGCGATGATCGACTGCGCCAGGACCTGCCCGCCGAACACCCGGCCGTGCGGCTGCGGCTGGCTGCGCCCGACGAACACGTCGGCCTCGGACTCGCCGAGGTCGGACTCGGCGTCGTCGGGGGTGTCGACGCTGATGTGCGCCAGGCCCGCGGGCTTGAGG
This sequence comes from Oryzihumus sp., assembly GCA_035699865.1. Taxonomy (GTDB): domain Bacteria; phylum Actinomycetota; class Actinomycetes; order Actinomycetales; family Dermatophilaceae; genus Oryzihumus. The sequence continues at coordinate 2,422 of DASSPC010000033.1, forward strand.
TCGAGGACGTCGAGGAGGTCCTCGAAGGGGTCGGCGAGCGAGCCGTCGTCAAGGGTCGTGGTCACAGCGAGACGATATCCGGCGCCTGCCATGATGGGTCGCATGCCTGCCCGTCCGTACCACGTCGACGTGCCCCTCCGCTGGTCCGACATGGACGCCTACGGCCACGTCAACAACGTCCAGTTCCTGCGGCTGCTCGAGGACGCACGCGTCATCGGCTTCCAGGAGTGGTTCGGGCAGGACCGGTCGATGCTCAACGAAGGCGTGCTCGTCGCCCGGCACGAGATCGAGTACCTCGCGCCGCTGGAGTTCCGCCACGCCCCGATCGCCGTGGACATGTGGGCCACCACGGTCTCCGGCGCCAGCTTCGACCTCGCCTACGAGGTCCGCGACCCCGAGGGCTACGGCACCAGCCTGTATGCGCGGGCCGAGACGACGCTCGTCGCCTACGACTTCTCGACCGCCTCGCCGCGGCGGCTGCGTCCGGACGAGCGCGAGAAGCTGCGCACGGTCTCCGGCGAGCCCGTGCCGTTCCGCTGGCGTGCCAAGGGGTCCCGCGCGTGAGTGCGCTGCGCTTCCCCGACGCCGAGGCGCTGGCCGACCTGGGCACCTTCGTGGCCCGGGCCCGCTCGCTGGACGCCGACGGCGCGGTCCGCCTCCAGGCCCGGGGGCTGGTGCTCGCGGCCTACGTCGGGGTGCTGCCCGGGCACGGGCTCATGGCCGACGGTGCCGTCATCGGCATGCGGGTCATGCCGCTGGCCGAGCCGGCCGAGCTCGACACCACCGTGCCGCTGGCCGGGGTCACCGACCGGCTGGCCCGCACCGGCACCACCGAGGCGCGCACCCTCGAGGTCCCGCCGACCACGGTCAGCGCAGGGTGGGCCGCCGTAGCCCCGCCGCGGGAGGGCTGGGAGCGGGTGGGTGAGCTGCCCGCCGCGGCGCTCAAGGCCGTTGCCGCGCAAGGCATCGAGGAGATCGCCCAGGGTGCGCCGACCGGCTCGGGCGGTCACGCCGTGACCTCCCTGCGTGAGCGGGTGTGGAGCCGGCTGACCGAGACCGTGCCGCCGGTGCCCGCGGGCGCGGCGTTCGCGGCCTACGCGCTGGGCTTCCTCGGCGCGGGTGACGCCGCGGTGTTCATGCACGGTCGCTGGACGCGGGTCTCGACGTCGGCGGGTCACGTCCTGCTGCGGTGACCGCCGAGCACGACGAGGGCGGCGACCGCGGCCATCCCTGACCAGATCAGCACGAACACCCCGGTGTCGTGGCCGTTCGCGTGGTGCAGCGCGGCGAACACCGCGCCGGACGTGGCGATGCCGAGCACGCTGCCGAGGGCATCGGCAAGCTGCAGCGCGGAGGAGGCCCGGCCGCGCTCGGCCTCGGAGGCCAGCTGCAGGGACAGCACTGACGTTGTGGACATGGCCAGCCCCATGCCGAGCCCGGCGAGGACCTGGCTCACCCCGACCAGCACCGATGGCAGGCCGGCGGATGCCACGACGGCCAGCCCCGCGATCCCCAGTGTCAGCGACGTGCCGCCGGCCATGACCAGGCCGGTGCGCCGGTGCAGGAACGCGTCGCGGCCCTGCACCCACGACCCGAACGACCAGCCCAGAGCGCCGATCGTGAGCACGATGCCGGCCTCCGTGGGCTTGAGGTGACGCTGTGACACCAGCATCAGCGGCACGAAGGCGAGGCTGCCGTTGAACGACGCGGTCAGCAGGAACCGGCTGAGCACCACCGACGGCAGCCCCCGGACCATGCGCAGGGTGCCGCGCGGGAGCAGCCGTGGGGCCGTGGTGCCGAGGACGACCACGCCCAGGGCCGTCAGCACGACCGGCCAGGCCTGCGGCGGGACCAGCGTCTGGGAGCCCCACTGCAGCGCGGCGGCGGCGGTCGCCACGCCGAGCCCGAGCCACGCGGTGCGGCGGTGGGCGGCCCGCTCCTCGGCCGCGACGTCACGCCGGTCGCACTCGTCGGCGAGGCGGGAGCGTTGCGAGAGCACGGCCAGCAGGGTCAGCGCCACAGCGGGGACGACGACGAGGAAGACCCAGCGCCACGACAGCTGGGTCGCCAGCCAGCCGGCGACCGGCGGGCCGACGAGCGCCGGCAGCACCCACGCCGCCGACACCCACGTGAACACCTTGGGCCGCAACGCATCGGGGTAGGCCCGGCCGATCACGACGTAGAGGGCGACCACCACCAGGCCGCCGCCGAGGCCGGCGACGAACCGGCCGGCCAGCAGCACGGGGAAGCTCGTCGCCAGGCCTGCCACCGCGGACCCGCCGGCGAGCAGCACCTGGCCGGCGATGAGGCCGGGCAGCGGCCCGCGCCGGTCGCTCCACACCCCCGCGAGGACGATGCCGAGCAGCTGCGCGGTGAGCATCACCGAGAACGCCAGGCTGTAGGAGCGCACCGCGTCGAGCTCGCGCGCCACCACCGGCATCGCCGTGGAGATCGCCATCGCCTCGAACGCGACGGTGGTCACCAGGGCCACGATGGCCAGTGTCACCAGCCGGTATGCCGGCGCCATGGGTCCGCGCGCCGGCGCCGGGGCGGTGGTGGCCGGGCTCAGGTCGCGCGTCGTCGCAGTCATGTCGTCCATGGCACGACATCAAGTGCGCTTGAGGTCAAGGCGACGGGCATGCCCGTCACGCTAGCCCCGACCACCGACGCGCTCACGCGGATTTCCGGGGCTGCGCGAGCGGTCGGCGCGCGATACCCCATCCGGACGCACGAAAAGGCCCGTTTCGGGGTGGGTTCCACCCCGAAACGGGCCGTTCGGTGCGTCCGGTCAGGCGCGGGCGGGGGTCAGAGGCGGGCCCACACCGTGGTGTCGGTGCCCACCGTGCCGTCCTGGGCCAGCGGCGCGCTGGACAGGAGGACCGAGGCGCCCTCGGGCAGCGCCACGTCCGCGGTGCCGAGGTTGGTCACCACGAGGGTGCGCTCACCGGCCGCGTCGACGACGAACGCCACGACGTCCTCGCCGTAGCCCTCGACCCACGTGAACGAGCCCACGCCGAGCGCCCGCTCACGGCGGGTGGCGAGCAGCGCGCGGTACAGCTCGAGGGTGGAACCCTCGACGCCCTGC
>DASSPC010000034.1:0-4523 GCA_035699865.1 Oryzihumus sp.
GCCTCCTGCACGGCCGGGTTCTCGAAGTTGAGGTCCGGCTGGTGGGAGAAGAACCGGTGCCAGAAGAACTGGCGCCGGATCGGGTCGAAGGTCCAGTTCGAGACCTCGGTGTCGACGAAGATGATCCGGGCGTCGGCGTACCTGTCGTCGGTGTCGGACCACACGTAGAAGTCGCCGTAGGGACCCTTGGGGTCCGAGCGCGAGGCCTGGAACCACGGGTGCTGGTCGCTGGTGTGGTTCATGACCAGGTCGGTGACGATCCGGATGCCACGGGCGTGCGCCTGCGAGACCAGCTCGGTGAACTCGGGCAGCGTGCCGAACTCGGGCAGCACCGCCGTGTAGTCGGAGATGTCGTAGCCGCCGTCGCGCAGCGGCGAGGCGTAGAACGGCGGCAGCCACAGGCAGTCGACGCCGAGCCACTGCAGGTAGTCCAGGCGCTGGATCAGGCCGGTGAAGTCGCCGGCGCCGGAGCCTTTGGAGTCGGCGAAGGCGCGCACGAGCACCTCGTAGAACACGGCCTTGCGGAACCACTGCGGGTCGTGCTTGAGGCCCGGCTGGGACAGGTTCAGCCCCTGCATCAGAACCTCCTCACGTGGATCACGTGCACCGGTTCGGAGTCGGGCCCGAGCCTGACGTAGTTGTGCTCGCCCCAGTGCCAGCTGTTGCCGGTGATGAGGTCGTGGGCCACGAAGGACTCCGTCCAGCTCATGCCGAGCTCGGGCATGTTCAGGTGCACCCACGTCTCCCGGGTCGCGTGCGGGTCGAGGTTGGCCACCACGATGACGACGTCGTCACGGCCGTCGACGGTGCGGCGCTTGGAGAAGCACATCACGTTGGCGTCGTCGACGTGGTGGAAGCGCAGGTTGCGCAGCCAGCGCAGCGCAGGGTGCGCGTGGCGGATCTCGTTGAGCCGCTTGAGGTAGGGCGCCAGCGACAGGCCCTCCTTGGGGCCGCCCTCCTCGTAGTCGGCCCAGCGGCGGTCCTTGAACTCGTACTTCTCGTTGTCGATCTGCTCCTCGACGCCGGGGCGGGCGACGTGCTCGACCAGCTCGTAGCCGGCGTAGATGCCGTAGGTCGGCACGAGCATCGCGGCCAGGGCGGCGCGCAGCTTCCACGCGGTCGGGCCGCCGTACTGCATGTAGGGCGTGAGGATGTCGTGGGTCGTGGGCCAGAACGAGGGACGCATGTATGCCGCGGCCGGTCCGGCGAGCTCGGTGCAGTACTCCTCGAGCTCCCACTTGGTGTTGCGCCACGCGTAGTACGTGTAGGACTGCTGGAAGCCGACCTTGGCCAGGGCGTGCATCATCGCCGGCTTGGTGAACGCCTCGGCCAGCCAGATCACCTCGGGGTGGTCCTGCTCCACGTCCGCGATGATCCACTCCCAGAACTCCACCGGCTTGGTGTGCGGGTTGTCGACCCGGAAGATCTTCACGCCGTGGTCGATCCACACCTGGATCACGCGCCGGACCTCGGCGTAGATGCCGGCCGGGTCGTTGTCGAAGTTCAGGGGGTAGATGTCCTGGTACTTCTTCGGCGGGTTCTCGGCGTAGGCGATCGTGCCGTCGGCGCGGGTGGTGAACCACTCGGGGTGCTTGTCGACCCAGGGGTGGTCGGGGGCGCACTGCAGGGCGATGTCGAGCGCGACCTCCAGGCCGCGGCTCTCGGCCGCGGCGACGAAGTGGTCGAAGTCGTCGAAGTCGCCCAGGTCGGGGTGGATCGCGTCGTGGCCGCCCTCGACCGAGCCGATGGCGTAGGGGGAGCCGGGGTCGTGCGGGCCGGCGTTCAGGGTGTTGTTGGGCCCCTTGCGGTTGACCGCGCCGATCGGGTGGACGGGGGTCAGGTAGACCACGTCGAAGCCCATGTCGGCGATCGCGGGCAGCCGCTTCTCCGCGGTGCGGAACGTGCCGGAGGTCCACAGCCCCGTCTTCTCGTCGCGGGTGGCACCCTCGGAGCGGGGGAAGATCTCGTACCACGCGCCATACAGCGCCCGTTCGCGCTCGACGAGCCAGGGGTGCTCGGCGCTGGGGCTGACGTAGTCGCGCAGCGGGCGGGCCGCCATCTCGCGCTCGACCTCGGGGGAGGTCCCGGCCGCGATCCGCGCGGCCGGCGGGCGGGAGCTGTCGCGCAGCGCCTTGACGGCGTCCTTGAGGATCTTCGCGTGGGCCTTGTCGCGCTTGACCTCGGCCAGCGAGCGCTCGAGGACGCGGGCGCCCTCCTCGAGCATCAGCTCGGTGTCGACGTCGGCGGCCACCTTGATCGAGGCGTCGTGCTCCCAGGTGCGGTAGGGGTCGGACCAGCCCTCGACCCGGTAGGTCCAGCGGCCCGGGGTGTCCGCCTTGACGGTCACGGCCCAGTGGTCGAGCCCGGCCGAGACGAGCCGCATCGGCAGCTGCTGCTCGGTGCCGTCGGGCGCGGTCAGCACACACGTGGCGTTGACCGCGTCGTGACCCTCGCGGAACACGGTCGCGGTGACCTCGAACTCCTCACCCACGACGGACTTCGCGGGTCTGGCCCCGCAGTCGACCGCGGGAGCGACCTCGAGGACAGGGATGCGCCCGACCGGGCGCTGGGCAGTGGGCAAGGGGCTCGCTGTCACGGGCACGACGCTACTCGTTTCACCGCAGGGCGCATCCGTTGCCCGCACGGTGGATGGGCCGCGACGGTCGGCCCGCTGCGGGCGGCACCGATGGCCGCGGGGGCGGGGCATGTTGCAAGAAATGTGCAAGCGTTGCAAGAAACTGACAAACCGGCAGACCTGCGCTTACCCTTGCCGACCGTGAAGGCCATCCGTCGCTTCAGTGTCCGCACCGTCCTCCCCGAGCGCATCGCCGCTCTCGGTGACCTGGCCAGCAACCTGCGCTGGTCCTGGCACCCGACCACACGGGACCTCTTCTCCGGGATCGACCCGGCCCGCTGGGCCAAGGTCCGCAAGGACCCGGTGCGGCTCCTGTCGGCGCTGTCGGCCGACGAGCTCGAGGCGCTCGCCGCCGACGCGGCCTTCGTGGCCAAGGTCGACGCCGCCGCCGCGGACCTGAGCCGCTATGTCACCGAGCCGCGCTGGTACCAGGACTGGGCCGCGTCCGTCGAGGGCGGCGCCCCCCGCGCCATCGCCTACTTCAGCCCGGAGTTCGGCATCACCGAGGTGCTGCCGCAGTACTCCGGCGGCCTCGGCATCCTCGCCGGTGACCACCTCAAGTCCGCCTCCGACCTCGGCGTCCCGATCGTCGGCGTCGGCCTGTTCTACAAGACCGGCTACTTCAAGCAGTCGCTCAACCTCGACGGCTGGCAGCAGGAGACCTACCCCGTCCTCGACCCCGACGGCCTGCCGCTGTCGCTGCTGCGCGAGGCCGACGGCACGCCCTGCGTCATCACCATCGACCTGCCCGGTGGCCGGACGCTGGCGGCCCACGTCTGGAAGGCGCAGGTCGGCCGGGTGCCGCTGCTGCTGCTCGACTCCGACGTGCAGGACAACGACGACGCCGCCCGCGGCATCACCGACCGCCTCTACGGCGGTGGCGGTGAGCAGCGCCTCCAGCAGGAGATGCTGCTCGGCATCGGTGGCGTGCGGGCCCTGCGCCTGTGGTCCCGCCTGACCGGGGCACCCACGCCGGACGTCTACCACACCAACGAGGGCCACGCCGGCTTCCTCGGGGTGGAGCGCATCCGCGAGCTCGCCACCGACCAGGGCATGGACTTCGACGCCGCGCTCGAGGCGGTCCGCGCCTCCACGGTGTTCACCACGCACACCCCGGTCCCGGCCGGCATCGACCGCTTCGGCGCCGACCAGATCCAGCTGTACTTCGGCGGGGACAACGCCTTCGACGGCGTCCCGGTGGAGCGGCTGCTCGCGCTCGGTGCCGAGGACTACCCGGGCGGCCAGGCGGGCATCTTCAACATGGCCGTCATGGGTCTGCGCCTGGCCCAGCGCGCCAACGGCGTCTCCCAGCTGCACGGCGTCGTGAGCCGCCACATGTTCGACGGCCTGTGGCCGGGCTTCGACGACACCGAGGTGCCGATCACCAGCATCACCAACGGCGTGCACGCCCCGACCTGGGTGGACCGCCGGGTCTACGACCTGGCCGCCCGGCACCTGGGCACCACCGAGGTCTCCCGCGACAACGCCTGGGACGGGATCGCCCACGTGCCCGGCGACGACATCTGGGCCACCAAGCGCGAGATGCGCGAGCAGCTGGTCGTCGAGGCACGCCGCCGCACCCGCTCCTCCTGGCTCAAGCGCGGGGCCAGCCCGGCCGAGCTCGGCTGGGTCGACAACGTGCTCGACCCCGACGTTCTGACGATCGGGTTCGCGCGCCGCGTCCCGACATACAAGCGCCTCACGCTCATGCTCAGCGACAAGGCACGCCTCAAGCGCCTCCTGCTCGACCCGGAGCGCCCGGTCCAGCTCGTCATCGCCGGCAAGTCGCACCCGGCCGACGAGACGGGCAAGCGCCTCATCCAGGAGATGGTCCAGTTCGCCGACGACCCGGAGGTCCGCCACCGCATCGTCTTCCTGCCCAACTACG
>DASSPC010000035.1:0-12132 GCA_035699865.1 Oryzihumus sp.
CACGCCGACTGGATCATCGACCTCGGCCCCGGCGCCGGCCACGACGGCGGCACCATCGTCTTCGAGGGCACCCCCGCCGACCTGGTCGCCGCGCGCTCGACCCTCACCGGCGAGCACCTCGCGGCCTACGTCGGCAGCTGAAGGGGGCCCTGGTGTTCTGGCAGCTGACGATCGACGCGAACGACCCCGCCCTGCTGGCGCGGTTCTGGGCCGCGGCGCTGGGCTACCGGCCGGTGCCGCCGGCCGAGCCGCAGACCACCTGGAACGCGCACTACCGCGCCCGGCTCGGCGACAGGGACGCGTTCGGCGACCGGCTCTTCGACCCGGAGGGACTGCGCCCGCCGCTGTGGTTCCAGCAGGTGCCGGAGACGAAGGCGGGCAAGAACCGGCTCCACCTCGACCTCTATCCCACGGGCCGTGACGACACCCTGACCCTGGACCGGCGGGTCGAGGTCGTCGAGGCGAAGGTGGCCGAGCTGGTGGGCCTGGGCGCCACGGTGGGGCGCCGGACGGGTGGCCACGACCCGGAGGACCCCTTCTACTGGGTCGTCATGCGCGACCCGGAGGGCAACCAGTTCTGCGTGAGCTGAGCCGGACCGGGTCAGGGTCAGGCGCGCGCCCGGTCCTCGACCCGTCGTCTGAGGTTCGTGAACTGCCGGGTCTGCATGACCCAGTGCGAGGGCTCCAGCACCGTGACGCTCATCAACGGCTGGAGCCACCGCGGCCGCAGCGACCAGTAGCCGCTGACGACCAGCCGGGTGCGCTGGCCGGGCAGCTGCTTGAGCTGGAAGGACCAGGTCGAGTCGGTGAAGCGCGCCGGTCGCTCGCCGGAGGGGTCGAACGGACGCCCGCTCAGGTCGAGGGACATCCGCAGCGCCAGGAACCGCTCCGGCTCCAGCGCCGCGACCTCCCACCACTGGCCCCCGTCAGGCCGCGCGATGAACCGGTCACCCACCTCGACCCGCTGCCACTCCGGGTGGACCCGGTGGGCGCTGCCGCGGCCGAAGTTGTCGAGGCGGTCCCAGCTGTACCACCCGCCGCGGTCGGTCCCCATCTGCACCAGCCACGGCCAGACCCGCGCGGGCGGGGCGTCGATGGTCGTGGCCATCGTCGCGGCGCGGGTGCCCCCGGGGACGATGTCCCGCCCGGGGAAGTCCGCGTCCACCTCGGCGTCGGTCGCGCCCCAGCGCAGCAGCCGCGGACGGACCACCAGCAGGTATGCCGCGACGGCGGCGGCCGCTGTCAGCGCCACCGTCCGGAGGGGATGCTTCCGGCCCACGTCCCCACAGAATCCGTCGGCGGCCGACCAGGTCAGGGGAGAACGTCCCGTGGCCCACCTCGGTGCGGGTTGTGCATCGGGCGGGCGGCGGGACGATGAGGGAGGCCCGCCCCCGGGCGGCGCCACGACCCCGGCCGGTGGCAGAGACGAGGACGGGCATGAACGTCACAACGGGCGCCAAGCCGTCGCGGCGGGCACGCGCCGCGGGGATCTACGGCACCATCGTGACCGCCTCGGTCCTCGCGACCGCCGGGGGGAACCTGCGGCCCGCGCTGCTCGAGGTCCTCGTGTTCGTCACCCTGCTGGTCTACTGGGTGGCCGAGGTCTACGCCGAGATCCTCGCCGAGCACATCCACGCCGGACGGCTGCCCACCGGACGGGAGGTCCGGGGGCTGGTGGGGGCGACCTGGCACCTGGTGGCCGCGTCCTACATCCCCCTGCTCGTCCTGGCGGCGGCCGGGCTGCTGGGGGCGAGCCCCAAGGTCGCCAGCTTCCTCGCCCTGGCAGCCGCGGTGGTACTGCTGCTCGTCCACGGCCTGACGGCCGGCCGCGCGGCGGGCCTGACCGGCTGGCGTCTGACCGGGAGCACCGCGACCGCCGGCCTGTTCGGCATCGCGATGGTCGCGCTCAAGGCACTCGTCGCGCACTGAGCGCAGGGCCTCGCGGTCAGTCCGTGCTGAGCCGCTGGAACAGCACGCAGTCCCGCCAGGCGCCGCCGAGGTGGAGGTACTGCGGCGCCCGCCCGTACTCGACGAAGCCGTTGCGCAGCAGCACCCGCTGGGAGGCGAGGTTGGCCGGCTGCGTCTCGCCCTGAACCCGGTGCAGGGCCAGCGGCCCGAAGGCGAGTGCGAGTGCATCGGCCACGGCGGCGGTGGCCAGGCCCTGACCGGTGCGGTCGGCGCTGACCCAGTAGCCGACGCTGGCGGACTGGAACGCCCCGCGGATGATGCTGTTGAGGTTCAGCGTGCCCGCGAGCTCGCCCGCGGCGTCGAGGATCACCATCGGCACCCGGCGGCCCGCCTCGTGCTCCGCGAGCGCCTGGACCGCGGCCTCGCGCTGCCGCTCGAGGGTGAGCCAGTCCCCGTCACGGCGCGGCGAGGACGGGGCCAGGTGCTCACGGTTGCGGACCAGCAGCCCGGTCAGCGCGGGGACGTCGTCGAGGGTGAGCAGTCGAGTGGGCACCGCGGCACCCTACGCGCGCGGCGAGTACACGGCATACCGGTGCCCGGCCCGGTGGAGGCTGGGCAGGCGGCGTTCCCCCTCAGCCGGCCAGCACCGTGGCCAGGCGCCGTTCCAGCCGTGCGCGGGCGAGGTCGTCGCTGACCTCGACCCCCAGGTCGCGCCACGGCTGGGCCACCTTCGCGGGGTCCGGCAGGTAGCCGACGAGGTCCATCACCTCCCAGTACCGCTGGTCGCCCGGCTCACCGAGGTCGGCCCCCCGGCGCCGGTATGCCGCGCCGAACGGGTGTGCGGCCTCCTCGCCGTGGAGCATCGCGAGGTACGTGGTGGCATGGGCGACGTCCAGCCCGGCCGGCCCCCAGGACGTCTCGACCCAGTCGACGACGCCGACCACCCGACCGCCTTCCCACAGCACGTTGCCCAGGTGGAAGTCCCGGTGCAGGAAGGTCCCGGAGTACTCCGGCTGCGGCTGTGCGAGCAGCTCGAACGCCTGCTGCCACAGGTGGGGACGTCGCGCCCAGGCCGGGACGACCCGCTTGGCCTCGTGGGCCCACGACTGGAACACCCGTGGCCGGCCCCCGGCCGGGTCGTGGGCGTGGATGGCGGCCAACGTCCGGGCCAGTTCGTCGAGGACGCGGTCATCGGCCCGGATCAGCTCAAGCGCCCCCGGGAGCCGGGTCATCAGGTGCGCCGGGTCCCCGGCCTCGGCACCCTCCGGGTCCACCGCGAGCGACACCGGTGCCGGGACCGGTGTGCCGGACAGCTGCCCCTGCACCGCGGACTCCCGGCGGAGCAGCCCGCCGGCGTGCCTGCGCCAGGGCTCCCTGGTCATCACGCGCAGCACGGCCTGCTCGCCGCCGGCGGCCGTCAGGCGCAGCATCGTGGACGTCCACCCACCCGGCAGCGGGACCGCGTCACGGACCAGGCGCCCCCACGCGCGCTCCGCCCAGGCCACCGCCACGCCACACCCCCCGCTCACGCGGGGATCCTTCCACGGAGCCGGCCCGGCGGCCGCCCGACCGTTGGCGCGCCGTCCGATGCCTCAGCCGGCGTAGGGCAGGACCGGCAGGCCCCGCACGCCCGGCTCGACGGCGAACACCGAACCCGCCTGCGGGTCCTCCCCCTCGGGCAGGTTCTCCCGTGAGGTGGTGACGAACAGCGTGCCGAGGTCGTCGCCGCCGAACGTGCAGGCGCTGACCTGCGCCGCGGGCACCTCGACGACCGCGCTCAAGGTGCCGGAAGCGTCATACCGGTGGACGGCGGAACCACCCCAGAGCGCGACCCACACCCCGCCCTCGGCGTCGACGGTCAGTCCGTCCGGGCCACCGCCCTCGACCGTCGTGAACGGGCGCCGGCGCACGAGCTGGTCGCCCTCGTCGTCGAAGACGTCGATCCGGCCGGTGAGGCTGTCGACGTAGTAGGCCAGGGTCCCGTCGGGGGACCACGCGATGCCGTTGGAGATCCCGACCGCGTCCAGGACCGTGCTCCGCTCACCGTCGGCGCCGATGCGGAACAGCTGCCCCCGCCCCGGAGCCACGTCGTAGGCCATCGTCCCGGCATACAGCGTCCCGCCCGGGGAGCAGCCACCGTCGTTGAACCGCACGCCGGGGTCGGACCAGACCTCGGGCAGGGCATGGACCGGGCCGTCGGGGCTGTCCGCGAGCCCCAGCCCGCGCTCGAGGGCGACGACGAAACCGCCGCCGGCGCGCGGCCGGTGGAAGGCCGCGACGTCGCCGACGTGCAGCCGGTCCACGCCGTGGTCGCGCAGCGTGAGCAGGTCACCACGGGTCATGTCGACCCAGCGCAGGCCGCCCCAGCAGGCAGCCCACACCGGGCCCTCCGCGTGGTAGGCGACCGGTCCGGTGACGTTCTCGACGGCGAGCATGCCGACGAACCTAGGACCCCGGCCGGTGCGCCAACCGGCCGGGCCCGCCCTCACAGCCGACGCAGCCGGAGGAACCCGGGGAAGTCGAGCCGGCGGATCACCAGGCGCTCGAAGGGGCCCGCGGCGGCGAGAGCCACGTCGGTGTCGACAAACTGCGGGTCGGTGAGCCGCAGCTCGCGGCCCTTCCAGCGCAGCCCGCACCCGCCGGCGGCCAGGACGTTCTGCACCCAGTTGGTCTGCTGCCCCCACGGCAGGCAGATGACGAAGCCGTCGCCGGTCACCAGCACCGCCACCGGGATCGCGTAGGCGCGCCCGCTGCGGCGGCCGCGGTGGCGCAGCACCGCCCACACCGGGAACCAGCGGTGGCCCGCCAGCCGCGCGGCGAGCGGGGCCGTGGCCTTGACCAGCCGGGCCGGTGGCTTGCGGCGGTTCGCGTCCTCGCTCATGACACCCTCCCTGCGCCGCCCCCGGGCGACCGATCCCAGCCAAGCACCGGCGCGGCCCCGGCGGAAGCCACCCAGGTATGCCGTGTGGCCGGGTGTGCGGCGGGTGCGGGCGGTGGGGGCAGATCAGCCCAGGGCCCAGCCGACGAGGGCGAGGGTGGCCATCGAGGCGGCCGTGGTCACCACGACGGTGCGCCGGGCCACCGGCGCTGCCTGGCCGTACTCGCGGGCGAAGATGTAGGTGTTCTGGGCCGTGGGCAGCGCGGCGCAGACCACGAGGGCGAGGAGCTCGACGCGGCCGAGGCCGAGGGCCAGGCCGACCAGCCAGGCCACCAGCGGCTGCGCGACCAGCTTGAGGCCCGAGAGCAGAGCCACCTGACGTCCCTCGCCGTGCAGGGCCGGACCGCGCACCGTCAGCGACAGGCCCAGCGCCACCAGCGCGGACGGCACCGCCGCCGCACCGAGCAGGGCCAGCGGGCCGGCCACGACGGCGGGGGCCCGCCAGCCGAACGCCGAGCAGAGCGCGCCGGCGGCCAGGCCGATGATCACCGGGTTGCGCAGCGGGAGGGTCAGCAGCCGGGTCGGGTGCAGCGCCCGCCGGTCGGCCGCCCGGTCGAGCAGCACCAGGATCAGCGGCGTCACCACGAGGACCTGGAACAGCAGCACGCCGGTCAGGAAGGAGGCGTTGCCGAGCACGTGCAGCGCGACCGGGATGCCGAGGTTGGCGGAGTTGACGTAGCCGGCGGCCATCCCGCCGATCGTCGACTCGCCCTCCTTGCGGCCGAAGGCCACGCGGCTCAGGGCGTACCCGGCACCCATCACGCAGACGGTGCTCACGGCGAAGGCCAGGATGCCCCGGCCGCTCAGCGACAGCGGCGTCCGTGACAGCGAGGTGAACAGCGCCGCCGGCATGGCCAGGTGGAACACGAAGCTGCCCAGCACCCGGTCGGCGTCGGAGCCCCCGAGCAGGCGGAACCGGCCGGCGAGGTAGCCGAGCAGCGTCAGCGCCCAGATGGGCAGGAACGCCGCAAGCACCCGGTCAGAGCTCCCGGTGCATCACGTGCAGACCGACGAGTCCGTGGCGGGGATGGTCGAAGGCCTCAGGCACGGTGCCGATGACGGTGAACCCCAGCGCCTGCCAGAGCGTCACCGCCGCGGTGTTGGTCTCCACGACCGCGTTGAACTGCATGCTGCGGTAGCCCGCTGCCCGCGCCCACGCCAGCACGTGCTCGCCCAGGGCACGGCCGACCCCTCGGCCGGTCGCGGCCGGGTCCACCATGAAGCTCGCGGTGGCCACGTGGGAGCCGCGGCCGGGCCGGTTCGGGCCCATCTTGGCCGAGCCGAGCACGCGGTCGCCGTCGACGGCGACGACGGTGCGCCCCGGCGGCTGCTCCATCCACCACGGCCGGCCGGTGTCGAGGTCGAGGTCGAGCGGGAAGGCATAGGACTCCCCCGCCGCGACGATGTGCTGGAAGAACGGCCAGATGCGCGGCCAGTCATCGTCGGTGGCGTCGCGGATGATCACGGCCGCGACGCTACCTGCCGTTCGGCCCGTCCTGCACCGCCTTTCGCGCCTCGTCGACCCGGTCCAGCCACTCGTGCGCCAGCGCCTCGAACACGGCCTGCTGCTCGATCTGCAGGTTGTGGCCCGCCCGGTCGAGCACCGCGAACGTGGCGCGGGGGTAGCGCTCGAGCACCTGCCACAGGTCGCGGTAGCCGGTCGAGCTGTCCTGCCGCCCGGTGACGAAGACCGCCGGCCGGTCGAACGGCTCCCGCCCGTCGAGCGGGAAGGTCCCGGTCCAGGCCTGGCGGATGCGGTCCAGCGCCACGGCGTCGGCCACGACCAGGCCGGACACGATCTCCTCCTGGGTGCGCCGCCACGTCACCGCGTCCTGCACCACGGCGATCTCGTCGAACTCCTCGCCGCCCCCGCCGACGCTCGCCATGAAGGCCTCGTCCCGGTGGAGCACCCGGTGCCCGGGGACGTCCCGCTCGGCGTGCTCCGCGACGACCATCGGCGCCACCAGGGCGAGCCCCTCGACTCGCCCCGGGTCGGCGGCAGCCAGCCCGCGCGCGAGGTAACCGCCGAAGCTCTCCCCGCACACGACATACGGGCCGGTCGGCACCAGGGCGGCGACCGCCGCCTGCACCACGCGGAAGACGTCGTCGGTGCCGCACACCCAGTTCGGGGCCACGGTGCGGCCCATGCCGGGCAGGTCGAGGTAGATGCGGCGCCACTCCTGCCGGCGCTCGAAGACCGGCTCGAAGCAGCCGGTCATCAGCCGGTGGTCGGGGCTGAACCCGTGCAGCAGCACGGCGGTCGGCACGCCGGGACCCGCCGCCGGGCCGTGGGTGACGTGGTGCACCTGGACGCCGAGGGCGTCGACGAAGTCGCTCACGGGCGGAGAACCTAGAGGCGGACACCGACACCGGTGTGAGGCCACCGGTGGTGAGGCAGGGCACACCCATGACAGGGCCGGAGGTCCCGGGCCAACCCGCCCGCCTCGCTGCAAGGCTGTGCGCCATGGCTTCCTACCGGTCGACGCAACGGCGGGTCCGGCTCGATGACGACGGCCGGATCCACGTCCCCACCACCCGCTACATCGACAACCTGCTCACATCGCGCTGGGACGAGATGGTCCTCGACCCGGACGAGGCGCTCGACTTCTTCCGGTCGGGCCTGGTCGCGGTGGAGCAGCTGTGCCCCGACGCCGCCATCCACGGCGCCCGCGCTGGCGGCCGGCGCGGCGCGTGACTCACGCCTGACGCCCGGCCTCAGGGCAGCACCAGCTCCAGGCGGTCGGCACCCCCGGTGACCCCGGACCCGAGGGCGGCGCAGGCCCGGCGCATCCGGCGCTCCACCCAGCGGGCGTCGTCGCCGGTGGCGAGGTCGGTGTGGGCATAGTCCAGCCGTAGCGGCGCCGCCACGGCCCGGGCCAGCCGCCCACCGTCCAGCGTGACCAGCCACAGGACGCCGAGGTCGTTGCGCAGGCGGCGGTCGACGGCGTAGTCGTCGAGGAAGTCGCCGAGGTCGTACAGCACCGGGGCCGCCGCGCCGTGGAAGACGTGCGCCGAGTGGCCGGCGACCAGCGTGGCCCCTGCCGCCACCAGGGTCCGCGCCGCGGCCCGCACGTGGGCCGGGGGCTCCCGGGTCATGTTCGGTCCCCAGTGCGGCATCACCAGCACCGCCCCGGTACGCCGTCCGGTCGCCACCGCCTCCGTCACCCACCCGGGCACCCCGGCGGGCAGGTCCGCCCACGCCACGCCGGGCCGGTCCGCGGCAGCGGCGTACTCCTCGGGGTGGTCGGTCACCCCGACCACGGTCAGCGGCTGGCCGCCGACCGTGACCCGCGCCGGGGCGCGCGCCTCCGCCTCGTCGGCACCGGCGCCGGCCACCGCGATACCGGCCGCCCGCACCAGGTCGAGCGTGTCGAGCAGCGCCTCGTAGCCGTAGTCGAGCGCGTGGTTGTTGGCCAGGGTCAGGCAGCGCACGCCCAACAGGGTCAGCGCCTCGACGGCCCGCGGTGGGGCCCGGAAGTGGAAGACCCGCCCCGGCCAGGGCCGGCCCCGCGCGGATACGCAGCACTCGAGGTTGAGCACCACCCCGTCGGTGCCGCGGACGACCTCCAGCAGCGCGTCGCCGAACAGGTCACGCACCCGGTGGTCGGCCAGATGCGCGCCGACGCCCCGCCCGAGCATGGTGTCGCCGGCGAGCGCCAGGGTGACCGTCACGCCCCCACGCTGGGCCGGGGCCCCGGGGCCGGTGCAGGGGACTACGTCCCGCGGCGGCGCGCCCGCGCCGGCGTGCCCACGACGCGGCGCTGGTGGAGGCGGGCCTGGGCCGGCCGGCATACCAGCGGGCGTCTGGGCTCGCCTGGGCGCAACGTGGGGCTGCTGGGAGGCCGCGCAACCGGCCGCCCAGCGGCCCCTTCTTGCGCAAAGGGGCGCCGGGTCGCCCGGGGGTCAGAGCACCGAGGTGCCGTACATCTCCCCGAGCGGGTCGGCGATGAGCTCCAGCCGCGCGCCGTCGGGGTCGCGGAAGTAGATCGAGGTGCCGCTCTCCTCCTGGTAGTCCACGCCGGCCTCACGCAGCTTGCCCTTGAGCCGCTCCCACTTCTCCGGCTCGACCGAGATGGCGATGTGGTGCAGCCCGCCGAGGACCTCGGCGTACGGCCCGACCCCCAGACCCGGGAAGTCGAAGAACGCCAGCAGGTTGTTGTTGCCGATGTCGAAGAAGAAGTGGTTGGAGCCCTTGTAGTCCCGGTTCTCGAAGATCTCGGTCAGCGGGAACTCCAGCAGCTCCTGGTAGAAGCGGATGGTGGCCTCCACGTCGGAGCAGACGACGGCGAAGTGGTGCAGCCCGCGTGCCGAGGACGCCGGCCGCTCCCGCGGCGAGCGCAGGTAGGTCGTGCGCAGCCGCTCCCGCTCGGCGTCGATGGCGGCCAGGTCGATCTCGCTGGTCATGCGACCTCCTCAGATCCGGAAGAACAGGTTCAGGAAGCGGTCGGCCACCTCGCGGTCGCCGCGGACGGTGCCGCCGTGGCAGCGGCCGAAGGCGGTGAGCACGAAGCTGCCCGCGTCGAACTCGAGCACGGTCAGGTCGGAGAGGTCACCGGCCGCGTAGGACAGGCCATCCGGCCCGACGCTCACCCGGGTGTCGCCGGCGTTGGCGCCGCTGGCGACGCGGATGCCGATCTCGAAGGCGGCCGCCTCCGGGTCCGGCGCCGCGGTGGCCGACCAGAGGACGAACATGTACGGCACGAGCAGGTCGGCGACCTCGCCGGACAGCGCGTGCTCGCGGCCGCTGCCCTCGCGGATGTCCCACGTGTGCACGCCGTAGTCCATGAGCTGGAACGCCGCGTAGAAGTGCGCCGGCAGTCGCCCCATGTAGTAGTGCGGCACGTGCAGGCCGGTCCAGTCCTCAGGGGTCAGCGCCTCGAGCAGGCCCATCATCTTGTCGAAGTCGGTGCGCCCGCGTTCGACGAGCTCGGCCTGGGGCACGTCCCGGAACGAGCGGCCGCGCTCACCCGCCCGCTCGGCCATGCCGCGCACCCCGTAGGCCGGCTCCACCTCCAGGCCGCCGCGCGCCGCGTCGAAGCGCTCGAAGTAGTTCTCGGTGACGTCGACGAGGTGGCCGACGAGGTCGCGCACCTGCCACTCGGCACAGCCGGTGGGCGCCTCCCAGACCCCCGGCCGCTCCGCGAGCGCGTAGAAGTCCTCGGCCTCGTGGCGCACGACCCGCAGCAGCGTGTCCTTGCCCTCGTAGGTCATGCCGTTCCAGCTGCCCATGTCTGCCTCCTTCACACAGCAGGGCCCGGTGCGCTGCCGCCGGGCGCGCGCCCGTGGAAGGCGTCGTCCAGCAGCCGTCGCAGCGATGCGACGTCCACCGGCCGTGGGTTGCGCTGCCCCACGGCCGTCACGGCCCGCTCGGCCGCCTCGTCGAGCCCGCCGGCCGGCATGCCGATCGCGGCCAGGGAGGGCGGTGCGGCCAGGGTGCGGGCCAGGTCCCACAGCCCGTGGGCAGCGTCATTCGTGCGCAGGGCCCGCGCGACGGCCGCCACCGCCGCCGGCGCCGCGGCCGCGTTGTATGCCGTGACGTGCGGCAGCAGCACGGCGTGCGTCGCGCCGTGGTCGAGTCCCCAGGTCCCACCCAGGACGTGGCACAGCGTGTGGTGCAGCCCTCCCCCTGCCACGGCGAAGACGGTGCCGGCGAGCCACGCGCCGAGCAGGGCGTCGTCCCGGTCGGCGACCTCACCCGGGTTCCATGTGGCGCGCGGCAGGGCCCCGGCCAGCAGGTGGATCGCTTCTGCGGCCAGCAGGTCCGTCACCGGGGTGGCATCTGGCGACCAGAGCCCCTCGACGCAGTGGGCGAGCGCATTGAGCCCGGAGGTGGCCGTGGTCGCCGGCGGGAGGCCGGCGAGCAGCTCGGCGTCGTAGACCACGACCCGGGGCAGCGCCCGCAGGTCGCGACCCGTGCGCTTGTGCTCCCCGGTGACGCCCCACACCGGGGTGGCCTCCGAGCCGGCGTAGGTGGTGGGCACGGCCAGCAGCGGCAGCCCGGTGTCCAGCGCCACCGCCTTGCCCAGGCCGGTCGCCGACCCCCCGCCGATGGTCACCACCGCGTCGGCGTCCTGGCCACGGACCAGGGCCACGGTGTCGTCGGCGAGCGCCTGCGGCACGTGCTGACGGACCTCGTGCACCCGCGCGGCCAGGCGGTCGCCGAGGCGGTGGGCGAGGTCGTCGGCGCGGGTCTTGGCCGAGGCCGAGGCGATGAGCAGCACCCGCCGGGCGCCCAGCGCCTCCAGCTCGGCGGCCACGCGGGCGAAGGACCCCACGCCGAAGACGACCCGCTGCGGCAGGGCGGGTGACTCGAAGTGGCGGGTCGCGGTCGTGGCGGTCTCCCCGGGTCGTCCTCGGCTGCGAGCCTACGCTCGCCGGCCCCGCGCCGGATCCACCTCGAGGGTGGAGACCAGCCGACCGAGCACGACCGCAGTGACCAGGGTGAGCACGCCGATCGGCACGACCACCGCCCACGCCGCGGCCTCGCCCCGGACCGTGGCGACGACCGGGGTCAGCAGGATGGGCAGCCCGGTCAGGAGGAGGAACACCAGGAGGCCCGGGGCCAGGGCCAGTCCCAGCGGGCGCCGGCGTAGCACCATGACCCCCGCGGCGATGACGGCGGGCAGGAAGAACGCCAGGTCCAGCACATGCACCGGGTTCGCCGGCAGGCCCAGCTCCCGGGCGCTGCGCGGCACCGTGCCGTGGACGACCGCCGGCAGGAGCTCGGAGAGCCAGAGCAGGGCGAACAGCGCCCCGACCACGACCAGGAAGATGCCCACCGTTCGGCGCGGCACCCGGCCCGACCAGTGCAGCGCCTCCGGGTCGAGCCGGTGCAGACCCGCGCCGAGGGCCGCCACCGACAGGCCGAGCACGGCGATCCACAGCAGTGACAGCCGGCCGACATGAAGGGTGAACGCGTAGATCACGTAGTTGTAGACGGTGAAGGCCAGGGCCCCCAGCCACAGCAGCCACGCCCGGTCCGACCCGCGGAGCACACCGGCCGCCAGGACGACCAGCGCCGGCCCGACGACGAGCAGGTCGACGACGTCCTGGGCCACCGCCTGCTGCACGAACGCCGGCACCTCACGGCCATAGACCGTTTCCGCCCACACCAGCCCGGCGAGGTTGCCCAGCATGGCCAGCCCCGCCGCCACCATCGACACCCGCGCCCACCGGCCCACGGCGCTCACCCCCGCGCGACCAGGGCCCACTCCCGCCGAGCCTCGCTGTCCCAGCGGCGGGCGGACACGGCATACCCGTCGGTCTCCTCCGAGCCGTGCAGCACG
>DASSPC010000036.1:0-5008 GCA_035699865.1 Oryzihumus sp.
ATCAGGTAGGCGCTCAGGGCGCCGAAGAGCGTCTGCAGGCTGACCTCGTCGTGCTGCAGGATCCGCCCCACGATGGTGACCAGGGTGAGCAGCAGCACCAGCGAGAGCCACAGGCTGCCCAGCACGTTGGCGGTCTGCTCGGCCCTGGAGAGGCGCGCAACCGCCACCGGGAGCGCGAGCACCAGCAGGGCTGCGGCCGCCAGCTGGCCCCGCAGCCGGCGCAGCACCGAGGAGGCCCACGCGACGATGAGCGCCGCGAGGTAGACCGCGCCGGTCACCACCCGCCCCGGGCCGGCGACCGAGATGGCCGAGAGCAGGTAGCCGAGCACCAGCAGCCCGAGCACCGCGTCATACCGGTCCCGGGCCCGCCGTGGCGGCGCGCTCTCGCTCACCCCGTGAGTGTGGCACCCGGGTGCGACCTTGCGGTGGGCCTTACGCCCGCTTGGCTGCGGCCCGGCTGCGGCGCACCAGCCGGCGGGTGACCGAGCGGTATGCCGCGGGGTCCAGTGGCAGCAGCCACTGCAGCGCCCGCCTGGGCCGGCCGACGTTCAGGCCGGTGTCGTCGAGCACCTCGTCGATGTTGTGCATCGAGAACGGGATGATGTTGGTCCCCCGGGCGTGGTGGCCGCGGGTGCGCTCCTGCATCCAGGCGAGCCGTCGCTCGACGTGGGCTCGGCGCTCCTCCAGCGGCGGGACCTCGTGCCCGCCGAGCAGCAGGTCGGCGATCCAGACCGCCGCCATCTCAGCGCTGAGCGGGCTGAAGAACGAGGAGTTGTAGCCGGCGAAGAACAGCCGTGGCACGGTCAGCGGCTGGATCTGGCGCCACAGCTGGAAGTTGCCGTCCTGGTCGGTGATCCGGCGCTGGATCGCAGGGTCGAGGAAGGGCACCTCCTGGCGGAACCCGGTCCCGCACACGAGGAGGTCGGCCGGCAGCAGGGTGCCGTCGCTCAGCTCGGCGTGCGGCCGGCCGTCCTTCTCCAGGAGCCGCTCGACGACCCGGTCGCGGTGCACCCGGATCGTGCCGGCGCCGACCCGCTCGAAGAATCCCTCGGTGGCCAGGGAGACGGTGCTGCGGGCGATGTCCTCGAACGAGCCGTGCGGCACGAGGCCGAGCTCCTGCAGGCCCAGCTGCGCCGTGGTGACCGCCTGGACGCTGCCGAGCATCCGCTGCCGCAGACCATTGCCTCGGCCGTGCAGGAACGCCTCCACGCCCGTCGGCTCGATCCAGCGGAAGAGCGCCTCGCCCAGCCGGGTCAGCATCAGGTACTTGTAGTTGAGGATGCCCCTGATCCTGGTCGGCATCTTCCACAGCAGCTCGCGGGCGACCACGGTCGTGGTCGCCGCGACGTCGCTGACGGGCACGGCCACGTCGCACGCCGACTTGCCGTAGCCGAGCACGACCACGTGCCGCCCGCGGGCCTCCCCGACGTCGTGCAGGTTGCTGGTGCTGACGATGCGGCCCCCGGCGGCCCGGAACTCGCCCGCTCCCGGCAGCGTCGGCGGCGCCGGGACCGAGAAGATCCCGTTGGCCACGACGAGCTGCTCGTAGGTCCCGGTCACCAGGGCCCCGGCGGAGTCGGAGGTGGTCACCTCCCACCCGCTCTCGTCCGCCAGCAGTCGGGCGCCGATGACCTCGGTCCCCAGGCGCAGGCACTCGTGCAGGCCGAACCGGGCCACGTACCCCTCGAGGTAGGCCTGGACCTGCTCCCCGCTCGGCCACTCCGGGAACGACCGCGGCATCGGGTGGTCGGAGAGCCGGTAGCTGCCCTTGTTGTTCTGCGTGCGCAGCCCCGGGTAGCGGCGGGTCCTGCTCCACACGCCGCCGACGTCGGGGGCCTTGTCGAAGACGGTGACCTCGAAGCCGGACTGGCGCAGCACCTTGGCTGTGGCCAGGCCGGCGAACCCGGCGCCGATGACCGCGACTGTCACGTTGACCTACCTCGGGGCGGACGGAAGGGGAGGGGCGACAAAACGCCGGGGGTTCAGGGCGCCTGGCCCGCACGCCTGTCCGGTTTGTCGGGTTCGCCGACCATATCGTTGATGCGTCAAAGGCCGGGCAACGATGCGGTATCGGCCTCGAAACCCTTGCAGGCAAACGAAAAGCGCCACTCCCGAGGGGAGTGGCGCTGGACGCTCTGGCAAGAAGAGCGACCCCGACCGGGCTCGAACCGGCGACCTCCGCCGTGACAGGGCGGCGCGCTAACCAACTGCGCTACGGGGCCTTGATGATGCAAGGTTACTGCGTATCCCCAACGGGATTCGAACCCGTGCTACCGCCGTGAAAGGGCGGGGTCCTAGGCCGCTAGACGATGGGGACCTGGATCTTTCGACCTGTTCAGGACCCCCGCCGCTGTCGAGCGACCAGCTCGGATCCGTCGAGGACTCGGAAAGCATAGGGGAGGAATGCCTCGATCACCAAAATGGGTCGTTCCGCCCCGTCCCGAGCACGAAAACGCCTGCTCAGGGGCGGGCCCAGGCCAGGAGACGGTCGACCTCCCACGTGTTGACGATGCGCTCGACCGGCACGCCGAGGCGCTGCGCCCGCTCACAGCCGTAGGCCAGGAAGTCCAGCTGCCCGGGCGCGTGGGCGTCGCTGTCGATGGAGAACAGGCAGCCGGCCTCGAGCGCCATGGTCAGCAGCTCGTCCGGCGGGTCGCGCCGCTCCGGGCGGGAGTTGATCTCCACCGCCACGTCGTGGGCGGCGCACGCCTCGAACACCGCCGCCGCGTCGAAGCTGCTCTGGTCGCGGGTTCCACGCTCGCCCTCGACCAGGCGCCCGGTGCAGTGGCCCAGCACGTTGACTTGCGGGTTCGACACCGCGGCCACCATCCGCGTGGTCATCGGCCCGGCGTTCATCTTCAGCTTGGAGTGCACCGAGGCGACGACGACGTCCAGCTTGTCGAGCATCTCGGGCGTCTGGTCGAGCTCGCCGTCGTCGAGGATGTCGACCTCGATGCCCTTGAGCAGCCGGAACTGCCCGTCGAGGTGCATGTTGACGGCGTCGATGACCCCGAGCTGCCTGGTCAGCCGCTCGACGCTCAGGCCGTTGGCGACCTTGAGCCGCGGCGAGTGGTCGGTCAGCACGAGGTAGTCGTGGCCGAGCTCCATCGCGGTGACCACCATCTCCTCGATGGGTGACCCGCCGTCGGACCAGTCGGAGTGGCAGTGCAAGTCGCCGCGCAGTGCCGCCCGCACCTGCTCGCCGCCGGTCACCAGCGGCCCCGCGGCCTTGTCCTCCAACGACTTCAGGTATGCCGGGACCTCGCCTTCCAGCGCCTCCCGGATGACCGCCTCGGTGGCCGAGCCGATGCCGGGCAGGTCGGTCAGCGACCCCGCCTCGGCGCGCTGGCGGAGCTCCTCGGGGTCGGTCGCCCGGACGGTGGCCGCGGCCCCACGGAAGGCCTTGACCCGGTAGGTGCCGGCGCGGGACCGCTCGAGCAGGAACGCGATCCGGCGCAACGCCTCGGCGGGCTCGAGGTCGGGGTGCTCAGCCATGCCCCGAAACTACCCGTCGGGAGGGACGTTCCTCCGGGTTTGGGCGCCCCTCAAACCCCGAGAACCGTCCCTCTCGGCGAAGAAGGTCGGCGCGAGGGGTGCCGCCCCTCCCCGGGGTCAGAGCTTGAACTGGGCCCGGACGAAGGTGTCCCAGACCCGGTCGCCGCCGAGCCTGCGCAGGGCGATCATCGCCCTCGCCGCCGGCGTCACGACGTAGCGGGTGCGCGGCCGGTCGGCCTCGACCGCCTTGAGCACGACCTTGGCCACGGAGTCCGGCCCGACCGCCAGCCGCGTCGAGTAGTTCTCGGCAGTGGCCTTCTCGCTCTTGGCGAGGAGCTCGGCATACGCGCTCTGGCCGGAGGTGAGCGCGGCGTCGGAGGCGATCCCCTCGTTGACGCGCCCCTCGAAGCCGGTCCGGATCAGACCCGGCTCGACCACGACGACGTCGATCCCGAACGGCTTGACCTCCACCCGCAGGGCGTCGCTGATGGCCTCCACGGCGAACTTGCTCGCGTGGTAGTAGCCGCCGACGGGGAAGACGATCCGCCCGCCCATCGAGCTGATGTTGACGACCCGGCCGCCGCCGGCCCGGCGCATCCCGGGCAGCACCAGCTGGGTCAGCCGGGACAGGCCGAAGACGTTGGTCTCGAACATCGTCCGCACCCGGGCCAGGTCGGTCTCCTCGACCGGGCCGTACTCGCCGTAGCCGGCGTTGTTGACGAGCGTGCCGATGCTGCCGTGCTCGTCCTCGACCGCCTTGACCGCCGCGGCCATCGACTCCTCGTCGGTCACGTCCAGGGCGAGGATGCGGGCCCCGGCGATCTCGAGGTCGGCCAGCGTCTCGGGGCGCCGGGCGGTGGCGTAGACGGTGTGGCCTGCGCGGACCAGCATCAGCGCGGTGGCCTCGCCGATGCCGGACGAGCAGCCGGTGATGAGGACGGGGTCGGGGGAGGTCATGGGGCTCAGTCTGCGGCACCTTCCGGTGGGCCCGACAAGGATGTATGCCGAGTTGTCACCTTCACGTGGTGCGGGACCTTCGTCCCGGTGCGAGACTCGCCCGGTTGGGGCCCAAGGCGACCAGTCGCCCCGACCGGGGGCCGATGACGTCGCGGCCGGGACCTTCTGAGCGGGGTCCCGGCCGCGGCATTTCCTACCACTTTCGTCGGGTTTGGGCATCCCGGATCGTGACACGGATTCATTAGCCCACGTTGGGTCATGGCAAACTTTTGGTTATGACTCTCACGGCTGACCGGGCGACCCGTGCCCGCGAGACCACCGGTGGCAAGGGCCAGTGGGCCCTGGGCGAGACCGAACCGCTCAACGCCAACGAGCGGTTCAAGCGTGAGGACGACGCCCTCAACGTCCGGGCCCGCATCGAGGAGACCTACAGCAAGCAGGGCTTCGCGAGCATCCCGACCGAGGACCTGCACGGCCGGTTCCGCTGGTGGGGGCTCTACACCCAGCGCAAGCAGGGCCTCGACGGCCGGCAGACCGGCCACCTCGAGCCGCACGA
>DASSPC010000037.1:0-4257 GCA_035699865.1 Oryzihumus sp.
GATGATGCTGGCATGGCAGCTTCCAGAGACAGCGTCGCGACGCCCACCGCGGCCACACCGACCGCCGCGACCGCGGTATCGGCTCAGCCGGTGCCGCCCCATGCGCGAGTCCCCGAAGGCCTGCAGGTGGCGGCCGGCTACGGGTGGCGCCTGATCGTGGTGGCTGCCGCGGTGTACCTGACGTTCGCGGCCGCGGCCCGGCTCACCTTCGTGGCCGTGGCCGTCTTCGTCGGGCTCGTCATCACGGCGCTGCTGCGTCCCGTGGTGGACCAGGCCGCCCGGGTCGTGCCCCGCGGCGTCGCCGTGCCAGCAGCCCTGCTCCTGACCCTGGCGGTGATCGCCGGGGTGTTCACGTTCATCGGGAACTCCGTGGCCGTCCAGTCCCAGAGCCTGGGGGCCCAGTTCGCGGACGGTCTCGCCGACATCGAACGGTCCCTCGCGGCCAGCCCGCTGCACCTGCGGGCCGTCGACCTGACCCGTCTGGGTGAGCAGGCACGGTCGTGGCTCACCAGCAACGGCGGATCGCTCGCCGGGCACGCCCTCGGTGGCGCCGGCGTGGCGATCGAGCTGCTCACGGGCCTGCTCCTGGCCGTGTTCTGCTCCATCTTCTTCCTGTCCTCCGGCGAGCGGATCTGGGCCTGGCTCCTGGGGCAGACCACGGGGGACGGCCGCCGCTGGGACATCGCCGCCAGGGCGGGGTGGGCCACGTTCGCCGGCTACACCCGCGGGGTGGTGATCATCGCCGGCACGAACGCCGTGCTGGTCTGCGTGACACTGCTGGTGCTGCGGGTGCCGTTGGCCCTGCCGCTCGCGTTGCTGGTGTTCTTCGCCGCGTTCGTGCCCCTGATCGGCTCGCCCGTCGCGTTGGCGGTGGCGACACTGGTGGCTCTCGCCGCCCGCGGACCGCTCATCGCCCTCCTTGTCCTGGCCCTCATCGTCGTCATCGGCCAGATCGAGGCCCACGTGCTGCACCCTCTGGTGATGAGCCGCGCCGTGCGGCTGCACCCTCTCGTGGTCGCCCTGACCGTCGCGTGCGGGACCGTCCTCGCCGGCGTGGTCGGCGCCGTCATCGCGGTGCCACTGGTGGCGGTGACCTGGTCCATGTGGAACGCCTGGCGTGCCCGGCCGGAACCGGAGCCCACCCTCGCAACGAAGCACGCCGCGGAGGACCTTGAGTAGGTGCCGCGAACACGGGTTGTGCGCCGTACCCTGCACAACCGCCGACCCGGGGTGAGAATCGGTGGCGACCACACGGCATACCCGGCAAGGAGTCCGATGAGCCTGCCCACCGACCCGCTGTCCCTGCTCGCCCGCTCCCTCGACCAGGCCGGGGCCGTCGTCGCCGGGGTCCGCGACGACCAGGCGCACCTGCCGACACCGTGCCAGTCCTGGGACGTCACCGCGCTCGTCGAGCACCTGGTGCACGACCTGCGCCAGTTCACCGGGCGCGCCCGCGGGGACGACCCCGACTGGCGCGCCCCGAGCCGACCCCTGGACGGTGACTGGGTGGACGCCTTCCGCGCCGGCGAGTCCGCCCTGCTGGAGGCTTGGCGCGCTGCCGGCGACCTCGACGCCGCGTTCGCCACCCCTCGCGGGGAGGTGCCGAAGCGGTTCGCCGTGTCGCAGCAGACCGCCGAGTTCGCCTGTCACACCTGGGACCTGGCCGTGGCCACCGGACAGTCCACCCACCTCGACGAGGAGGTCGGGCTGGCCTCCCTCACCTGGGCGGCGACGGCCCTGCGGCCGGAGTTCCGCGGCCCCGAGAGCGACGGCAAGGCGTTCGGCCCGCTGGTCGAGCTGCCCGGGGACGCCCCCCTCTACGA
Organism: Oryzihumus sp.; assembly: GCA_035699865.1. Classification (GTDB taxonomy): domain Bacteria; phylum Actinomycetota; class Actinomycetes; order Actinomycetales; family Dermatophilaceae; genus Oryzihumus. The sequence goes on from DASSPC010000037.1 coordinate 1,824, forward strand.
CCGTCTGGCGGGCTTCTTCGGCCACCACCGCTGAAGCGCGCGCACCGCCGTCCCACAGACGACGTAGGCCCGGAGACCGAACGGCCGACCACCTCACGGCACCTTCGGGCGCACTTGGCCCAACCCCGTTCCCAGACGGGGCGGCGCCGGTCCACCCTCGAGGTGGAGGGTGGAGGTCGGGATGCGAGATCGAGGATGGCTCGCCTTGGGGGGCATGGCGGCAGTCAGCTTGACGACGGTCCAGTATGCCGCGTGGTGCGGCTGCGGCTGCTACGTCGCCGTGGGCGACGTGGCCGGCTACGAGCACGTCCGGCGGCGGGTGGTCTGCCTGGACTGCGTGCTGCCGGGCGGGCGCACGGCACCGTCGGAGGAGGGTGTGGCGCCGGCGCAGGGCATCCCCTCGCCCGGCCGGCCCGGGGCGTCGTCGTGGCGGGAGTACTCCCGGCTGCGGCGGCAACGGCAGGAGGACCTGCTGGAACGCTGGCCGCACCTGGGGCCGGCGATCCTGTCCCTGTCCCCGGAGCCGGGGTCGACGCGCGACTGGGCCCGGGCCTCGCGGGGCGAGCTGCGCGTCGGCGCGGCCCTGACCCGCCTCGCCGACGACTGGGTCTATGCCCTGCACGACCGCCGGATCCCCGGCCGCCGGCTCAACATCGACCACATCGCCGTCGGCCCGTCCGGGGTCTTCGTCATCGACACCAAGCACCAGCCGGGTCCGGAGGTCGAGGTGCGGCCACCGGCACCGGGGGCGTTCGGCCTGGTCGAGCGGCTGCTGGTGTGCGGGCGGGACCGCACCGACTTCCTCGGGGCCATGCAGCGCCAGGTGATGGCGGTGCAGTCGGCGCTGGAGTCGATGCCGGACGGACCGCCGGTGCACGTGCGCCCGGTCCTGTGCTTCGCCCACACCCGGCTGCCACTGTGGCGCCGGCTCAGCGTCGACAACGTCCCGATCGTCGGGGTGCGGGCGATGAGCCGGATGGTGCGCGAGGACGGACCGCTGGACGTGGCGCGGCGCTACAGCATCTACAGCCACCTGGCCCGGTGCCTGCCGTCGATGACGGGGTGACCGCAGCGGGCTCGCGCGCGCGGAAACACCGGCCGGTCGGCCGGCGCTGACACCACTCAGCGGAAGTGGTGAGCCTGCTCACACCCCTACGGGGCTGACTGCGAGGTGTCTGGGAGTCCGCTGGGAAACCTTCCATTTGTCCGATTTGTCCTGCTAGCGTCCGGCGGCCTCACCAGCGGTCCCGCACGACCCCGTGCGGACCGACGCTTCCGGAGGTTCACCCATGACCCAGACCGCCAGCGCCCCGACCACCACGGGGTCCAGTCCCCGCCTCAGACGCGACATCGGGTTCTGGGGCCTGACGTTCGTCTCCCTGGGGTCGATCATCGGCTCGGGCTGGCTGCTCGGCGCCCTGCTGGCCGCCCAGGTCGCCGGCCCGGCCTCGATCATCTCGTGGCTCATGGCCGGGGCGTTCCTCGCCGTGCTCGCCCTCGTCCACGCCGAGCTCGGCGCGGCCTACCCCGTCTCCGGCGGCACGGCGCGCTTCCCCCACATCGCCTTCGGCTCGCTGGCCGGCTTCACCAGCGGGTGGATGGGCTGGCTGCAGGCGGTGACGATCGCGCCGATCGAGGTCGAGGCAGCGCTGTCGTACACCAACAACAAGCTCCCCGGGCTGGTCAGCACCAACGGCACCCTGACCATGGAGGGCCTGGTCGTGGCCAGCGTGCTCATGCTGGCGTTCACCGTCGTCAACATCGTCGGCGTCAAGCTGCTGGCCGAGACCAACACGGTGACCGTGCTCTGGAAGACGGCCATCCCGGTGCTCACCGTCGTGGTCCTGCTGCTGATGTCGTTCCACTCCAGCAACTTCCACGCGGGCGGAGGGTTCGCGCCCTTCGGCGCCCACGGCGTGATGGCGGCCCTGCCCGCCGGTGTCGTGTTCGCCCTGCAGGGCTTCGAGCAGGCGATCCAGATGGGCGGCGAGGCGCGCAACCCCCAGCGGGACATCTCCCGGGCGGTCATCACCGCCATGGTCATCGGCACGATCATCTACCTCATGCTCGAGGTGGCGTTCATCGGCGCGATCAACCCCGGCAACCTGGCCCACGGCTGGGCCAACCCCATCGGCAAGGGCGACTTCGGCCCCTACGCCACCCTGGCCACCGGCGTCGGCGCCGGCTGGCTCGCGGCGCTGCTCTACATCGACGCCGTCATCTCCCCCGCCGGCACCGGCCTGCTCTACCTGGGCACCTCGGCCCGGCTCTCCTACGCCCTGGGGCACAACCGGCACCTGCCGCGTGGCCTGGCCAAGGTGAGCCTGCGGGGCGTCCCGCTCACCTCGATCATCCTGGCGTTCATCGTCGGTGAGATCGCGTTCCTGCCCTTCCCCAGCTGGCAGTCCCTCGTCGGCCTGGTCACCTCGGCCAC
>DASSPC010000038.1:0-3282 GCA_035699865.1 Oryzihumus sp.
GGTCGAACCTGACGGCGCACGGAGTGACACAACCCCCGCGGCCGCCTTCACCTCTGCGAGGTCGTCCGCCGACTGATGACGGACGCGTGTGGGCTGTCGACCGGTCCATCGTCGTCGCATCGGTCACCGCCGAGTACTCCCTGCCGAAGTGGTCGCAGTCGCCTGCGACGGCGTGCCACCACCCGGCCACCGAGTCTTGCCAATAGGTTCATGATCGGACTGCTGGACAGATCTCTGGCGGAGGGCGCAAGAGTGACCACCGATTACGACACCATCGCGCACGTCTACGCGCGCGAAAACGAGTCCAGCCTCCTCAACGCCTTTTACAACCGACCGGCGATGCTCAACCTGGCCGGGGACGTCGCCGGTCGGCGGGTACTCGACGCCGGCTGCGGCTCCGGCCCGCTGGCTGCGGGACTGCGCGACAGTGGAGCGATCGTGACCGGCTTCGACCGGAGCGCGGTGATGATCGATCTGGCCCGGCAGAGGCTGGGAGCCGACGCAGACCTGTACGTCGCCGATCTCGGTGAACCGCTTCCGTTCGGCGACGACGGTTTTGATGACGTCGTCGCCTCGTTGTGCCTGCACTACCTGGAGGACTGGGCGGCACCGCTTGCGGAGCTGCGGCGCGTGCTGCGGCCAGGCGGACGACTCATCCTGTCGGTGCCCCACCCCAGCGCCTACCTGGTGAACTACCCGGACCGTGACTACTTCGCTGTCACCCAGTACTCGGAGACGTTCACGTTCGCGGGGGAGGAAGGGACGCTGACCTACTGGCACCGGCCGCTGCACGCCATGACCGATGCGTTCACCGGTGCCGGGTTCCAGATCCGCGAGGTCAGCGAGCCTCCCTACGCCACCGATACGCCCCGCGAGCTCCTTCCGCCCGAGCTGGGCGATCGGAGCGCGTTCGTGTGCTTCCTCTATTTCGTTCTCGAAGCACCCCGGTAGGTCATCGCCAGATCTGTCAGTGACGTTTCCACTTCGCGGGTTACGGCTCTCCGACTGAGACAAGTAGCAGCTTCGGCTTTCACTGTCCGCGACATGGCGCCAAGCCGGCTGGCCTGACCACCAGCCGGCTGACGGGGGACTGACCAATCGCTCATCGAAGGACCCGCCTGCATATCGCGCCAACGCCCTTGAGCCGCGAGGAGACTGTTTGCCATGACAGCTGACGAGGTCGATGCCTACCTGGCGGGGCTCGAGGAACCAAAGCGGGGCACACTCGAGGCCTTGCGACGATCCATCCTGGCCGTCGTCCCTGACGCCGAGGAGTGCATCTCCTACGGCGTGCCAGCGTTCCGGGTCGGCGGACAGGTGGTCGCCGGCTTCGCCGCCTTCAAGAACCATCTCGCATACCTGCCGCACAGCGGAAAGGTGCTTGCAGATCTGGGCGATGTGCTTACTGGGTACGAGCGCACGCCCGGCTCGCTCCACTTCGCGATCGACGAACCCCTCCCGGACGAGCTCGTGCGGAGTCTCGTGCAGGCGAAGCTCGCAATCCTCGGCCACTGAGCCACGCCGCCTGGTCGCACCGCGCGCGGGCCGGAAGGTGCCGTTCGCGACACTCACACACACGGAACCCACCGTGAGTTCGCCGGGCCCGGGCGGCAGGGGAGTGGCACGGCATACGGCCGTCGCAGCCCCGCTGAGCAGGGAGGTACCGTGACCGGGTGCCCCGACTGATCACCACTCCCACGCGCATCCCCGTCCCCGGCGGCAAGGTCATCGACGAGCACGTCGGCCGGGTCACCACCGGCACCGACGCCGTCTCGGTCGCCCACATGATCGCCCCGCCCCACTGGGACGAGCCGTTCCAGACGCCGGCCTTCGACGAGGTGACGCTCGTGCTCAAGGGCAGCGTCATCGTCGAGCACGACGGCGGCCCGACCACGGTCACCGCGGGGCAGTCGATCATCACCCACGCCGGGGAGCGGATCCGCTACTCCACCGGCGACGAGGGCGCGGAGTACGTCGCCGTCTGCACCCCCGCCTTCTCCCCGGACACCGTCGGCCGGGAGGAGTGAGCGTGCTGACCGACGACCAGATCAGACGCGCCCCCAAGGCCCTGCTGCACGACCACCTCGACGGCGGCCTGCGCCCCCAGACGATCATCGAGATCGCCGAAACCGTTGGCTACCAAGGGCTTCCGGCCACCGACGCCGAGTCGCTCGGGCAGTGGTTCCGCGACAGCGCCGACTCCGGCTCGCTCGAGCGCTACCTGGAGACCTTCGACCACACCCTGGCGGTGATGCAGACCGTCGAGGGCCTGCACCGCGTCGCCCGGGAGTGCGTGGAGGACCTGGCTGGCGACGGCGTCGTCTACGCCGAGATCCGCTACGCCCCCGAGCAGCACCTGCAGGCCGGGCTGTCCCTGGAGGACGTGGTCGAGGCCGTCAACGAGGGCTTCCGCCAGGGGGAGAAGCGCGCCGCCGACGCCGGGCACCCGATCCGGGTCACCGCCCTGCTGACCGCGATGCGCCACGCCGCCAAGAGCACCGAGATCGCCGAGCTGGTCGTGCGCTACCGCGACCAGGGCGTGGCCGGGTTCGACATCGCCGGCGCCGAGGCCGGCTTCCCGCCCACCCGGCACCTCGACGCGTTCGAGTACCTCCGCCGCGAGAACGCCCACTTCACCATCCACGCCGGTGAGGCGTTCGGCCTGCCGAGCATCTGGGAGGCGATCCAGTGGTGCGGCGCCGACCGGCTCGGCCACGGCGTGCGGATCGTCGACGACCTCAGCGTCGGCGACCTGCCCTACACCGCCGACCCGGCCCGCTTCTCCGCGGCCGACCCGGCCGAGGTCGCCCTGGGCCGGCTGTCCTCCTACGTGCGCGACCGGCGCATCCCGCTGGAGATGTGCCCGAGCAGCAACCTGCAGACGGCCGCGGCCGACTCGATCGCCCACCACCCGATCACCCTGCTCAAGCGGCTGAAGTTCCGGGTCACCGTCAACACCGACAACCGCCTCATGAGCGGCACGTCGATGTCGCGCGAGATGGGCCTGCTCGTCGCCGAGGCCGGCTGGACCGTCGAGGACCTGCGCTGGGTGACCATCAACGCGATGAAGTCGGCGTTCATCCCCTTCGACGAGCGGCTCGCCATCATCGAGGACGTCGTCAAGCCCGGGTATGCCGCGTTGCTGGCCGAGGCGGCCGCCGCACCGGCCTGACCGCTCACCACCCTGCCGAGGGGGACGTTCCTCGGGGTTTGAGCCTGGCTCAGACCCCGAGAAACGTCCCCCTCGGCGCGTCGGGTCGGTGGGTTGGTCCCGGATGGTGG
>DASSPC010000039.1:0-16025 GCA_035699865.1 Oryzihumus sp.
CGGGCCTGGAGTCGCCGACCGTGTCCCCGCTGCACGACAAGGGGTACGTCGCCGTGCGCTCGATGGTCCCGCGGCACCTGACCAACCGGGTGATGGACGAGCTCTACGAGCTCGGCGCCCGCGCCATCCTGGTCACCGACATCGCCGCCTGCCGGCTCTGACGGGCACCGCCGTGGACCAACCCAAGGCCGATCCGTATGCCGTGTTCCGCCCCCGCCGCGGGCGGCGGGTGGCGCTCGTGGCCGCGGTCCTGTCCGTGCTGATCTTCACCATCGGCGCGATCTCGCTGCCCGGCAAGGACGTGCTCTACGGCGGGTGGGGCTTCGGCGACCGGATGATGCTCGTGGGCACGGGGTTCGCGGTGGCGTTCCTCATGTGGCGCTACGCCACGATCCGGGCGGTCCCCACCCGCGAGGGACTGACCGTGCGCAACCTGGTCCTGACCCGGCGGCTGGAGTGGGCGCAGATCGTGCGGGTGCAGTTCGGCGGGGGAGCGCCGTGGGTCAGCCTCGACCTCGACGACACGGACACCGTTGCCGTCATGGCGATCCAGAAGGCCGACGGCGCGTTCGGCCGGGCCGAGGCCGGCCGGCTCTCGGCGCTGGTGCAGGGGCACGGCGTCCGCGTCGACACCGACTGACGAGACCGACTGACGAGACGGACTGTCGAGACCGGCTGACGCCAGGTCAGGGCGTACGGGCGCGCCCGGGCCGCATGAGCAGGACCAGCCCGGCCTGCACCACCATGAGGGTCGCGAGCACCAGCCACGTCGCGTGGAACCCGTGCGTCAGGTCGCGCACCGCGCCCATCGACGCGGGCCCGAACGAGGCGACCGTGTAGCTGACGAAGAAGGCCATTGCGGCCAGCCGGCCACTGCCGGCCGGGGTGGCCGAGTAGTCCACGAGCAGCACCAGGCCGAGGGCGAACGCCGCGCCCTGACCGAGGCCGAGCAGGGTGACCCACACCCACGCGCCGGACTCCGGTGCGAGCAGCAGCCCGAGCAGGCCGAGGAGGCCGAGGACGGCAGCGGGCAGCAGCAGGGCGCGGTGGTCGTGGATCCGGTCGGTCAGCGCGGGGGCGACCAGCCCCGAGACGAGCTGGGCGGCGCTGAACACCGACAGCAGGTAGCCGGCCGTGCCGGGCGACCAGCCGCGGTCGACGTACGACGGTGCGATCCACGCCAGGCAGCTGTAGAACTCGAACGACTGCACGGTGAGGTAGCCCGCGACCAGCCAGGCGGTCGCGTGCCGCCAGGGCAGCCCATGGGTGCCCTCGTCCGCCGGCGGGTTGGCGGACCGGTGCCGCGTGGCCCGGGCCGCGACCGGGGCCCAGGCCAGCGTGCCGACGAGTGCGATGACGCTCCAGGAGGCCAACGAGGCCTGCCAGCTGCCGAGCCACCCCTGTAGCGGCACGGCCAGCGCCGACGACGCGGCCGCGCCGCCCATCATGGCGAACATGTAGAGCCCGGTGACCAGGCCGGCCCGCTCGGGCGGGAAGAGCGCCTTGACCAGCCGGGGGAGCAGGGTGCCGCCGATGGCGATCCCCACGCCGGCGACGAAGGTGCCGAGGTACAGCGCCCACACGTGGGCCCCCGCCAGCCGGCACAGCGTCCCGAGCCCGACGCAGACGACGGCCACCTCGACCGACATCGCCGCGCCGATCCGCGCCCCGAGCCGCTGCGCCACCGGCGCGAAGAGCCCCATGCACAGCACGGGCAACGTCGTCAGGGCGCCCATCCAGGCGTTGGACAGGTCCAGGTCCTCGGCGATGGTCCGGGCCAGCGGCGGGACGCTGGCGATGGAGGTGCGCAGGTTGGCGGCGACGGCGACGAGCGCCAGGGCCATCAGCCAGACGGGGGCCAGGGTCCGCGTGGACGCGGTGGAGGCGGTCGTGGTGGACATCGCCGCCAGTGTCGCAGCCGGGAGGGGCCGGTCAGTGCTCGCCTTCGACGAAGTCGTCCTCGAGCGCGTCGACCGACACCGGCACGCGGGCCCGCGCCTCGGCGTAGGTCAGGCCGGTCAGCATGAGCAGGTCGACGACGGTCGAGCGCACCTGAGCCCGGATCACCTCGGCCGACAGGGTCGGGCGCGGGGCGACCTGCGCGCTGGAACGGCCCAGCCGCGAGAGGTCGGCGCGGGCCCCCTCGGGCAGTCGTCGCTGCTCCAGCTCGTCGGAGATGCGTTGGGTGACGGTCGCCAGCTCCTCGATCAGGTCGACGTATGCCGGCGGCACCTCCTCGGTGCGCCACACCGCCACGGCGGCCCGGCGCACCAGCACCCGCACGTTGCGGATGGCCCGGTCCAGCGGCTCCAGCAGGTCGGCGATGGCCTGCACCGCGGGCAGGTGCTGGCGGCGGAACGGCGACAGCCGCACGACGGCGATCCCCTCGGCGGACAGGGACCGCAGCTCGTCGAGGGCGCCCTCGGAGCGGCGGGCACGTTCGAGCGTGGCACCGGCGAGCTCGCTGTTGCCGTCGCGCAGGGCCTGGGCGGTCTCGCCGAGGATGAGCGCGATCTCGGTGACCACCTTGGCTGCCTGTTGCCGGGGACGGCGCAGAGGGGCGGCGGGGGCGATGGTGGCGGCCAGCAGGGCGATCGCGCCGCCGAGCACCGCGTCGAGCCAGCGGGAGAACGCCGCCCCAGGCTGGGCCAGCAGGGTCATGACCACGACCGACTGCACCCCGGCCTGGGTCACGATCAGCAACCCGGCCCCGAGCAGGACGGCCACGGACATCGCGACGATGACGACCACGGCGATCTGCCAGACACCGGAGCCGAAGAAGTGCACGAAGACGTCCCCGAAGAAGACGCCGATGGCCACGCCGACGGTCACCTCGACCACCCGGCGCAGCCGCTGGCCGAAGGTCAGGCCCAGGCAGATCATCGCCGTGACGGGGGCGAAGAACGGGGTCGGGTGGTGCAGCACCACCCGCGCGCCCCACCACGCGAGCGCGGCGGCGAGGGCGCACTGCACGATGAAGAAGAAGCGTGAGCGCAGCCGCTCGGTCCGTCGCTGGAGCGACTCCCGCGACCGCTTGGCCGCACGCGGTCCGAGCGCGGCGCCCCGCTCCCGCCACAGCTCCAGTGAGGACATGCGACCACCCTATGGGCGCGGCGGCGCCAGTGGTCGGACCGCTGGTCCCGGTTCTGCGTGGGGCCGGTGACCTGCGCGGATTCCCGTCGCGAACCCCTACCGCTGGGCGGCCAGGAAGGACTATGGTCCCTGGATACACCGGCGGGGGAACGTCGCGTGAGGAGAGCAGTGATCCCGTCCGACGGCGCGCCCCTGCCGGGGCGCAACGCCCAGCAGCACCCCGATCGTGACCACCTCGTGCGGATGGTGGCCGCCTGCCTGTCGGCGGGCCTGGTGACGGTGGCCGAGGTCAGCGGCCGCAGCGAGGCGCAGGTGCGCGCCCTCATCGCCGAGCGCACGCCACACCTGCACCTGCTCGACGAGCGGCGCCCGGTGACCGGACGTCTGCCGGGTCCCCCGCAGGACGCCGACCCAGACGACACCGCACGGGCGAGCTGAGCCGCATGGCCCACGCCGACCGCCATGCGATGCCCCTGCTGGCCCGGGTCGCCGCCGCCATCCGGCGCCGCGACGAGGCCGAGCTGAGCGCGTTGCGCCCGGTGATCTGGGCGCTGGCCACCGGCGCGGTCCGACGGGAAGAGCTCGCCGGGCTGACGCTGGCCCAGGCGCTCGACCGCGTGCTGGAGCGCCAGCCGCGGCGCCGCTGGGCCGACCGCCGCTGAGCGGAGCGGGCCGCGTTGGCAGGTTCTGCCGACGACCGGCGCGGCCGCGCCGCCTTGGATGGCCGGTATGCCGCGTCCCCACCTCCAGCCCACCGACACCGACACGAACACCGACGCCAGCCCACGCGTGCTCGTGGTGGGCGCAGCCGGCAAGACGGGTCTGGCGGTCAGCCGGGCGCTGGCCGCCCGCGGCGTGACGGTCCGGGCACTGGTGCGCACCGGCGCCCGACGACCGGACGTCCTGCGTGCCGGTGCTGCCGAGGTCGCCGTGGCCGACCTGGCCTCGGGCGAGGGGCTCGACGCCGCCGTGTCCGGGGTGGACGCCGTCTACCACCTGGCCCCCAACGTCCACCCCGACGAGGTGGGGATCGCGCGCCGCGTTGCCACCAGCGCCAACGCCGCAGGGGTCACCCGCCTGGTCCTCCACTCCGTGCTGCACCCGCACGACCGGTCCATGCCGCACCACCTGCGCAAGGCCGACGCCGAGGAGGTGGTGCGCGCGGTGGTGCCGTCGTGGACGGTGCTGCAGCCCGCGGCATACCTGCAGAACCTGCTCCCCGCCGCCCGGCGGGGGAGCCTGGCGGTGCCGTACTCCCCGGACGCGCCGTTCACGTTTGTCGACCTCGAGGACGTCGGGCAGGTGGCCGCCACGGTGCTGACCCGGCCCGGCCACGAGCGGGCCACCTACGAGCTGGCCGGCGACCTGACCTCGGTGCGCGGTCTCGCCGCGGAGGCGTCCGCCGTGCTCGGGCACCCGGTGCAGGCCGTCGGCACCGACCCGGCGGCGTGGGCCGGGGGACCGGGTCAAGACCTTCCCGCGCAGGCGCGCGAGGACCTGCTCGCGATGTTCGCGGCCTACGACCGCCGCGGCCTGGCCGGCAACCCCACCGTGCTCACCCACCTGCTCGGGCGCCGCCCCACCACCTGGGCCGAGGTGCTCCGCCGGGAGGGGTGAGGCCGCCGTTCAGCCGTTCTGCGCGTAGGCGACCTCGAGCAGCGGCTCGAGCGAGCGGACGTCGTTGTCGTCGGCGTCCGGCTCGAGGTGCAGCCAGTGCGTCGCCTGCGCGAACCCCTTCGCCGGGGACAGCCGCTCGTCCTCGGGCACGCCGTCGCGGAAGCGGAAGCCGACCCGCAGCGTGCCCCGCGGCCCCGGCGCCACGGCGACGAACTGGGTCCGGCGCACGACCGGCGCGTAGCCGCTCCGGCCCTGCACGCTGGTGTCGTCGCCCTGGGCCAACGCCAGGGCGACCACGGCGTCGTGCAGCGGACGCAGCGCGGCCTTCGGCCCGGCATACAGGGCGTCGGCGTACTCCTCCGCGGTCGGCTCGACCCACCCGGCATCCCGCGCGGCCGCGTCCGCAATCGCCCACTGCGAGTTCTGCGGGACCCCGTGCACGTCCTTGAGCCAGCGGCGGACCTCGTTCTGCTGCAACGGGTCCAGCCCGGACTCGCGCACCAGCCGCACCCACTCCTCGAGGGGCCGGCCGGTGCGCTCGGCCAGCGAGGAGGACACCGCCGCCATCATGTCCGCAGGCTCCATGGGCGCCATCATGCCCCGGCCGGAGCCGGGTCGGTGTCCACCACGAGGTCGGCCCGCCGGCGTGTCTCCTCCGCGGCGAAGTGGGTCCGCTCCTGCGCCGCCCAGCGCTCCCAGTGCGGGCGGTACGTCTCCCCGTCCCGGTCCATCCCCCGGGCGTGCCGGACCTCCGGCGAGGCCTCCATCCACACCAGCACCGACAGCCACGGCGCGCAGGCCCGCGCCCCGCTGCCGACGCCCTCGACCACCAGGACCGGCGCGGCAGGCACCTCGTGGGCCTCGGCGAACGTGCCCCGCTCCCAGTCGAAGCGACGGTATGCCGCCCGGTCGCCGCGCGCGAGCGGCGCGAGGACGTCGTCGCGCAGGAGGGCAACGGCGGCCTCGAGGCCGTCCCAGCCGGGGTAGATGTCGTCCATGCGGACCACCTGCGTGCCCCCGAGCCGGGCCGCCAGTGACGCCGCGAACGTCGACTTGCCGGAGCCGCTCGGCCCGTCGACGGCGACGACCACCGTTGTCCCGCAGCGTGGTTCGGCGGCGGCGACCAGCGCGACGGCGCGGTCGAGCGCGTCAGCGGCCGGCACCGGCCCGGGAGGTGGGCCCGGTTGCTGGCCGGGGTGTGGGCCCTGAGACGTGGGGGAGGCCATGGCCGGGAGGCTAACCGCCGCGGCGGGGCCGGCGCAGGGCCGTCGGTAGGCTTCGTTCGTGAGTGTTGCCATCCGCGTCATCCCCTGCCTCGACGTCGACGCCGGACGCGTCGTCAAGGGCGTCAACTTCCTCAACCTGCGTGACGCGGGTGACCCGGTCGAGCTGGCCAAGCGCTACGACGAGCAGGGCGCCGACGAGCTGACGTTCCTCGACGTCACCGCGAGCAGCGGCAACCGCGAGACCACCTACGAGCTGGTCCGGCGCACCGCCGAGCAGGTCTTCATCCCGCTCACCGTCGGCGGCGGCGTGCGCTCCGTGGACGACGTGGACCGGCTGCTACGGGCCGGGGCCGACAAGGTCGGCGTCAACACCGCGGCCATCGCCCGCCCCGAGCTCATCGCCGAGATCGCCGACCGGTTCGGCTCCCAGGTGCTGGTCCTGTCCGCCGACGTGCGCCGCCGGCGCGACCACTCCGGGGCGCCCACCGGCGGCTTCGAGGTGACCACCCACGGGGGCCGCCAGGGCATCGGCATCGACGCCGTGGAGTGGTGCGCCCGCGCGGCCGAGCTCGGGGCCGGGGAGATCCTGCTCAACTCCATGGACGCCGACGGCACCAAGGACGGCTTCGACGTGCCGCTGGTCGACGCCGTGCGCTCGGAGATCACGATCCCGCTCATCGCCAGCGGCGGCGCCGGCAAGGTCGAGGACTTCACCCCGCCCGTGGCGGCCGGGGCCGACGCGGTGCTCGCCGCGAGCGTCTTCCACTACGGCGAGCTGACGATCGGCCAGGTCAAGGACGAGCTGCGCGCCCACGGCTACCCGGTCCGCTGACGCGTGTCCCCGAGCGTGTCGCCGCCCCGGCACACTCGCCGGGTCCCTGAACCCGCCCCGCCGGCTCAGGTGATGCCGAGGCGTCCCAGCCCGAAGCCGGTCACGGCCTCGTCGGGCCCGGTGACCTCCACGTCGGCCACGTCGCGGCGGCCGTAGGCCAGCAGCATCAGCTCCCCGGGCTCGCCGCGGAGCACGACCGTGCCCCGGGCCGTCGGCGCCTTGACCGCCTGCCGGCCGTGGGACGGGGTGACGAGCACGACCCCCACCGGGACCCGCCGGAACATCAACCGGGCGCTGGCCGAGAGGCTGTGCCACAGGGCGGCCTCGAGCTCCGCGCCGCGCTCCCGCGGCTGCCAGCCGGGCTGGGCGCGCAGCACGTCCTCGTGGTGGATGTAGAACTCCGGCAGGTTCGTGCGCTCGTCCAGTGCCGGGACGCGCGTGAACCACCAGGACGGCGGACCGGAGCGCACGAGGTCCACGAGCTCGCCCCACGGCATACCGGCGTAGCTGTCCATCACGTGCTTGTTGTGGTGTTCGAGGGGGCCCAGCCAGATCCCGAACGCGGCGTCCGGGCGGCGCTCGCGCACCACGACGTGCGCCGCGAGGTCGCGGGTGCGCCACGGCCGGCACAGGGTCGGCGCGTCCGGGCCGACCCGCTCGAAGGTGTCGCAGAGGGCCGCTCGTTCGCTCCGGGCGCAGCGCGTCATGGACGCATCCTGTCACCACGCCGTGAGAGGCTGGGAGCCTTCCCCGTTCACCCCTCCCTGGAGGTCGCTGTGGCCAGCGCGTCCACGCCCACGTTGCGCCGCGGGCTCGCCGTCGTGGGCCACGGCATCCGGCAGCAGCGGGGATGGTTCGCCCTGGCCGTCGTGGGCAGCGCGCTCTACGCGGTGATGACCGTCGGCACCGCCTGGGTCATCGGCAAGGTCGTCCACGAGATCGTGGCGCCCGCCATCGCCGCCCACCACGTCACCGCCGCGCAGCTGTGGCAGGCCGGGCTCATGGTGGGCACGGTCGTGGTGCTCAACGTCGTCGGCGTGGTCGTGCGCCGCGTCGCGGCCGGCCTCACGTTCTACAACCTCAGCGCCATCTACAGGCGGCGGGTCACCCGGCAGTACCTCCGCCTCCCGCTGTCGTGGCACCACCGCCATCCCTCCGGGCAGCTGCTGTCCAACGCCAACGCCGACGTCGAGGCCGCGTGGCAGGTGTTCAACCCGCTGCCCATGGCGGTCGGCGTCATCATCATGCTTGTCGTCGGTGCGGTCGAGATGTTCCTCGTCGACCCGGTGCTCGCGGCGGTCGGGATGACCGTGTTCCCCGCGCTGTTCCTGGCCAACCTGGCCTTCCAGCGGCGCATGTCCCCACGGGTCACGGCCGCCCAGCAGCTGCGCGCCGAGGTCTCCGAGGTCGCCCACGAGAGCTTCGAGGCGGCGATGGTGGTCAAGGCGCTCGGCCGCGAGCAGGAGGAGGCGGCGCGGTTCGAGCACGTCACCCGCCGGCTCCAGGCGGCCAACGTCGAGGTCGGGCGCACCCGCGGCACCTTCGACCCGGTCATCGAGGCGATCCCCACGCTGGGCACGCTGACCGTCCTCGCGATCGGCACCGCGCGCGTGGCCGGCGGCCAGCTCAACGCCGCCGAGGTCGTGCAGGTCGCCTACCTGTTCTCCATCCTGTCCTTCCCGGTGCGCGCCCTCGGGTGGGTGCTGGCCGAGCTGCCGCGCACCGTCGTCGGCTGGGAGCGCATCGACGCGGTCCTGCAGGCCCGCGGCGAGATGCCGTACGGCGAGCGGCGGCTCCCGACCGAGGGGCCGACGGCGGCGCGGGTCGAGTCCGCGTCCTACGCCTACGACGTCAGCCGCCCCGGGGTGGACGGCGAGCTCACGGCCGAGTCCAACCCCGCCGTCCGCGAGGTCACCCTCGAGGTCCCCGCCGGCGGCACCTCCGCACTGGTCGGGCCCACCGGCTCGGGCAAGTCGACGCTGGCCTCGCTCATGGTGCGGCTGGTCGACCCCGACTCGGGCACGGTCACCCTGGACGGGGTCGACCTGCGCGACCTGGCGCACGGCGGCGTGCCCGAGGTGGCCGCCCTCGTGGCCCAGCAGACGTTCATGTTCGAGGGGACCGTGCGCAGCAACGTCACCCTCGGCGAGGACCACAGTGACGAGGCGGTCTGGAACGCCCTGCGCATCGCCCAGGCGGACGGCTTCGTCGCGGCGCTGCCCGAGGGCATCGACACCCCGGTGGGGGAGCGCGGCACCAGCCTCTCCGGCGGCCAGCGGCAACGGATCGCCCTGGCCCGCGCGGTGATCCGCCGGCCACGGCTGCTCGTGCTCGACGACGCGACCAGCGCGGTCGACCCCAGCGTGGAGCAGGCGATCCTGGCCGCCCTGCGCGACACCAGCCTGGGCACCACGGTGCTCGTGGTCGCCTACCGGATGGCCACGATCGCGCTCGCCGACGACGTGGTCTACGTCGAGCACGGCCGGGTGGTCGACCACGGGACCCACGAGGAGCTGCTCGACCGGTGCGCGGGCTACGAACGGCTGGTCACGGCATACGCCCGGGAGGCCGCGGAGCGGGCGGCGGTCGCCGCCGACGAGGAGGACAGCGTGAGTGCGGGGGAGCAGGCATGAGCCTGGGGTCGCGGTCGCAGCCGCTACCGGACACGTCGGGCATCGACAGCTCGGCCGACCTCGGCACCGCCGACACGCTGCGGCGCGGGGTCGAGCTGAGCCCCGAGCTGCGCAAGGGCATCGGGGTGACCCTGGCCCTGGCGCTGGTCTCCACCATCGGCCGGGTGCTCGTGCCGTTCGTCGTCCAGCAGACCACCGACCGCGGCATCCTCGCGCCGGGTGGTCCCGACGTGGCGCTGGTCGTGCGCATGGTGCTGCTCGCCGCGGTGGCCGTCATGGCGACCGGGGTGACGTCCTACTTCGTCAACGTGCGGCTCTTCCGCGCCTCCGAGGCGGGGCTGGCGACGTTGCGGCTCAAGGCGTTCCGGCACATCCACGACCTGTCGGTCCTGACCCAGAACACCGAGCGCCGCGGGTCGCTCGTCTCCCGCGTGACCAGCGACGTCGACACCATCTCGATGTTCGTGCAGTTCGGCGGGCTGGTGCTGATGATCTCGGTCGGCCAGCTGCTCGTGACGACGGTGCTGATGGTCATCTACTCCCCGGCGCTCGCCGGGCTGGTGTGGCTGTGCTTCCTGCCCTTGTTCGTCCTGATCCGCCGGTTCCAGGGCATGGTCGGCCGGGCCTTCACGCTGGTGCGCCAGCGCGTCGGCGAGCTGCTCGGCGCGGTCTCCGAGGCGGTCGTGGGGGCGGCGACGATCCGCGCCTACGGCGTGGAGGACCGCACGGCGGCGCGCATCGACGAGGCCATCGCCAACCACCGCAGTGCCGCGATCCGGGCGCAGGTGCGCGCGGTCCTGTCGTTCACCACCGGGCAGCTCGTCTCCGGCCTGACCACGGCGGCGGTGATCGTCGTCGGCACGGTGCTGGCCGTCCATGACCGGCTCACCCTGGGCGAGCTGCTGGCGTTCCTGTTCCTGGTCAACCTGTTCACCCAGCCGGTCCAGACCGCCAGCGAGATCCTCAACGAGATGCAGAACGCCGTCGCCGGGTGGCGCCGGGTCATCGGCGTCATCGACACCCCGGCCGACATCTCCGACCCCGGCGAGGACGGGCAGCGCCTGCCGCGCGGGCCGATCACCGTCGACTTCGACGGGGTGACCTACGCCTACCCCGGTGGCCCGCCGGTGCTGCGCGACGTCCACCTCGCCATCGCCCCGCGCTCGCGGGTGGCCATCGTCGGCGAGACCGGCTCGGGCAAGACCACCCTGGCCAAGCTGCTCACCCGGCTCATCGACCCGAGCGAGGGCGCGGTGCGCATCGACGGCGTGGACCTGCGCCAGGTGCGCTTCGACTCGCTGCGGGGGCGGGTCGTGCTGGTGCCGCAGGAGGGGTTCCTCTTCGACGCGCCGCTGATCGACAACATCCGCTTCGGCCGGCCCGAGGCCACCGACGCCGAGGTCGAGCTGGCGCTGACCGAGCTGGGCCTGGACGCCTGGCTCGAGGGCCTGCCGCAGGGGCTGGAGACCGAGGTCGGCCAGCGCGGTGAGTCGTTGTCGGCGGGGGAGCGGCAGCTCGTCGCGCTCGCCCGGGCCTACCTCGCCGACCCCGACCTGCTCGTCCTCGACGAGGCGACCTCCGCGGTCGACCCGGCCACGGAGGTCCGGCTGCAGCGGGCGCTGGACGGCCTCACCCGCGGCCGCACCTCGATCGCCATCGCCCACCGGCTGTCCACCGCCGAGGCCGCCGACGAGGTCGTCGTCGTCGACAAGGGCGAGATCGTCGAGCGCGGTCCGCACCGCGAGCTGGTCGACGCCGGTGGCGTCTACTCCCGCCTGCACGCCTCATGGGTCGCGCAACAACGGGGTGCGTAGGCACGGCAGAATGGGGCAGGTGCCAGGCCCTTCCCCCCTCGACCCCGCCGTCGCCGCGCGCCTCAAGCGCGACGCTGACGGCCTCGTCTGCGCCGTGGTCCAGCAGCACGACACCCATGAGGTCCTCATGGTCGGCTGGATGGACGACGAGGCGCTGCACCGCACCCTGACCACCGGCCGCGTGACCTTCTGGTCCCGCAGCCGTCAGGAGTACTGGCGCAAGGGGGACACCTCCGGGCACGCCCAGCACGTGCACTCCGTCGCCCTCGACTGCGACGGCGACGCCCTGCTCGTCCAGGTCGACCAGGTCGGCGCGGCCTGCCACACCGGCTCGCGCACGTGCTTCGAGGGTCGCGACCTCACCGCGGTGCGGGGGCAGCGCGATGCCTGAGCCCGACCTGCGCTACGGCGTCACCTGGCCGGGACTGGAGACGTTCACCGAGCTGGCCCGGGACCGCCGCGTCATCCCGGTGGTCCGCCGCCTGCTGGCCGACGCCGAGACCCCGGTGGGCGTCTACCGCAAGCTCGCCCAGGACCGCCCCGGCACGTTCCTGCTGGAGTCGGCCGAGCACGGCGGGGTGTGGTCGCGCTACTCCATCGTCGGAGCGCGCAGCCACGCCACGCTGACCGAGCACGAGGGCCAGGCCCACTGGATCGGCACCCCGCCGGTCGGCGTGCCCACCGGCGGCAACCCGGTCGAGGCGTTGCGCGACACCGTGGCCGCCCTGGCGACCGAGCCCATCCCGGGCCTGCCCCCGCTGACCGGCGGCATGGTCGGCGCCATCACCTACGACGCCGTGCGCCGCTGGGAGAAGGTGCCCGACGGCACGCCCGACGAGCTGCACCTGCCCGAGCTGGCGATGATGCTGGCCACTGACCTGGCCGTCCTCGACCACGCCGACGGATCGTTGCTGCTGGTCGCCAACGCCATCAACTACGACGCCACCGACGAGCGGGTGGAGGAGGCGTGGCGTGACGCGGTCGAGCGGCTCGACCGGATGACCGCCGACCTGGCCGCCTCGGCCGCGAGCACCGTCGCGGTGGTCGAGCCGACCGCCCCGGAGGCCACGAGCAACCGCACCCGGGACGAGTTCTTCGCCATGGTCGAGGCCGGCAAGGAGGCGATCCGGGCCGGTGAGGTCTTCCAGGTCGTGCTCTCGCAGCGGTTCTCGGTGCCCTGCCCGGCCGACGCCCTCGATGTCTACCGCGTGCTGCGGGCCTCCAACCCCAGTCCGTACATGTACCTCCTGCGCCTCCCGGCACCCGACGGCACGGCATACGACGTCGTCGGCTCCAGCCCCGAGGCGCTGGTGAAGGTGACCGGCAGGCGGGCCATCACCCACCCGATCGCCGGCTCGCGACCGCGCGGGGCGACCCCGGAGGCGGACGTGGCCAACGGCGAGGACCTGCTCGCCGACGCCAAGGAGCGCTCCGAGCACGTGATGCTGGTCGACCTCTCCCGCAACGACCTGCAGCGGGTGTGCGAGGCCGGCACGGTCGACGTCGTGGAGTTCATGACGATCCGCCGCTACAGCCACATCATGCACCTGGAGTCGACCGTCGTCGGCGAGATCTGCCCGGACCGGAGCGCCTACGACGTGCTCGCGGCGACGTTCCCGGCAGGCACCCTGTCAGGAGCGCCCAAGCCGCGGGCGATGGCGCTGATCGACGAGCTCGAGCCGAGCCGTCGCGGGCTGTACGGCGGGGTCGTGGGCTACCTCGACTTCCACGGTGACCTGGACATGGCGATCGCGATCCGCACCGCGGTGATCCGCGACGGGGTCGCGCACGTGCAGGCGGGCGGCGGCATCGTCGCCGACTCGGTGCCGCAGCTGGAGTTCGAGGAGAGCGTCAACAAGGCCGCCGCCGCGCTGCGTGCCGTGGCCTCGGCGTCCGGGCTGAGGGCGCCGTGACCCGCCTGACCTCCAAGCGCGTCGTCCTGCTGCTGGTGCTGCTGGGGGCGGGCGTGCTGCTCGTCACCGGCTCGCGCACCTGGCTGGAGGGCTCGGTCAGCGACGCGGTCCTGGGCGCGAGCATGGTCCACGGCACCGGCTCGCAGGTGGCCCCCGGCGTCCTGGCCGCGGCCCTCGTCGGCGCCGCCTCGGCGGTGGCAGCGGCCACCGCCGGCCGGGTGGTGCGGGTGGTCGCGAGCGTCGCGGCGCTGCTCGCCGGCCTGCTCGCCCTCGTGGTCGTCGGCATCGTGGTCGCCGACCCCGGCGCCGCGCTCGGCCGCCTCGCCGCCTCGAGCACCGGCCGCACCGGCTCGGTCCCCGCGCACGGCACGCTGACCGTGTGGGTGTGGGTCGCCGGGCTGGCCGCCCTCGCGGTGACCCTGGGCGGGCTGGCAGCCCTGGTCGGTGGCCGGCAGTGGGCCGGCCTGTCCAGCCGGTATGACGCGCCGTCGCCGGCCGCTGCCGGCTCGCCCTCCGGCACCGGCACCGGCAGCTCCGGGGCCGGTGGCGTGGAGGTGGGCAACCCGGAAGCCGGCAAACCGGGCCCGGGTGCCTCGCCGGCGCCCCGGCGTCCGCAGCGTGAGGTGTCTGCCTGGGAGCAGATCTCTCGTGGCGAGGACCCCACCCAGGAGTGAGCACGAGCGAGCAGGAGCAAGGCGGGGTGAGCCGGAGTGATCAGGAGTGAGCCCCGGCGCCACCTGCCCGCTGTGCCGCCGGGCTCACGGCGCTGACACAATGTCCCCCAACGTCAGACCTGCACAAGGAGAAGAACCCTCATGGCCGAGCACGGACACGGACACAGCGTCGCTGCCTGGACTGCCGTCACCATCCTGCTGGTCGCGTCGGCGATCATGTCCCTGGCCGTCGTCCTCGCGTCCGTGTGGATGTTCGTCGCCGGTGGTGTCCTCGTCCTCGTCGGCGTCATCGCCGGCAAGGTGCTCGCGATGGCCGGCTTCGGCCAGCACAAGCCGGAGACCGCGGAGGGCACGACCGCGATCCGCTGACGAGGCACCCTCAACGGCGAAGGGTCGGCCCTCCAGAGGAGCGGCCGACCCTTCGTGTACCTCAGCGGGATGTCACATCTTCCCCTGGATGCACGCCTGTTGCTCGGCCTGCGTGGCCTTGTTGGTGCAGTCGCCGAACGTGTTCATGATCGAGCCGACGAACGCCAGCACGACGATGGCCAGGACGACGGAGACGGCGCCGAGCACGATGCCCGACGTCGCCTGACCGCGCCCGCCTGACACGGTCGACTTCCGGCGGGCCAGAACGCCCAGGACAAGCGCGACAACGCCCAGGACGAGGCCAACCGGGGCGAAGCAGATCGCGAGAACCACGCCGACGATGCCGACCACGAGCGCCGCGACCGCCATGCCATTGCGGCCGGGCGGCGCCTGCCAGGCGTGGGCCGCAGGGGGCGGCGGGGGCGGAGGGACCTCGCCGTAGGGGTGGGGGTCTGGCGACGGGTTGCCGGGTTGGGGCAGTGGCTGTTGCTCCGTCATGGTGGCTCCCCCTGGGTGTCGAGTTGACGGTTGCGGGCACGCTAGCGCACGCAACGGCGACCGGTGGCTACTGTCGGTGGCATGGAAGGCGTGTCTCGGCCCGGACCGGTGAACGGCTCTTCCTCTGTCGGCACGCACCCGGTGGCGGTGGACAGTGGTCGTGGACGGGGCACCCTCCCCGCACTGAGGTCTCCGCTGTGGCTTGCGTTCTCGGGTGGGGCTGCCCTGGTGGTCCTGCACGTCCGCGACCCCCATGTTCCCGGGGCGTACGGGCACTGCGCCTTCCTGACGCTCACCGGGATCCCCTGTCCGGTGTGCGGGGGCCTGCGGGCCGTCAATGACCTGACGCGCGGGCGAGTGGTGGAGGCCGTCAGCTCGAACGCGTGGGTCGTGCTGACGGCAGGGGCCGTCGTGGTGTGGTGGGTCCTGTGGGTGGGCCGACGCCTGCGGGGGCGCGAGGCGCCGCTCGCAGCCCATTCCACGTCCGTCGTCATCGCGTGGAGCATCGGGCTGGTGGTCTTCGGCGCCCTTCGTCTCGTCCCCGCCCTGGCATGGCTGCGGCCCTGAGGCCGCGCTTCGCGCCGTGTCGGCCCAGCGCCGAGCCGGTGAGCCGGTGTCCGCCGGGCGGAGGCACGCTGGGCTCGGTCGCGTGGGGCCGATTCGGACGGATGGGACGGCGCGGCTAGCCTTGACGGGTGCCCAGCGTTCTTGACGAGATCATCGACGGAGTCCGGGAGGACCTCGCGGCCCGGCAGGCGCGCACGTCCCTGGACGAGCTCAAGGCGCGCGTCGCCCGGGTCGAACCGCCCAAGGACGGGTTCGCAGCGCTGAGCGCGCCCGGGGGCGTCAAGGTGATCGCCGAGGTCAAGCGCTCCAGCCCGAGCAAGGGCGCGCTGGCGATGATCGCGGACCCGGCCGGCCTGGCCGCCGACTACGCCGCCGGTGGCGCGAGCGTCATCAGCGTGCTGACCGAGCAGCGCCGGTTCGGCGGCAGCCTCGAGGACCTCGCTGCGGTGCGCGCCGCGGTCGACGTCCCGGTGCTGCGCAAGGACTTCATGGTCTCCTCCTACCAGCTGTGGGAGGCGCGGGCCTGGGGCGCCGACGTCATCCTGCTGATCGTCGCCGCCCTCGACCAGGACACCCTCGTCGGCCTGCGGGAGCGGGCCGAGTCCCTCGGCATGACCGCCCTCGTGGAGGTGCACGACGAGGAGGAGGCCGAGCGGGCGGTCGCCGCCGGCGCGCGCGTCATCGGCGTCAACGCCCGCAACCTCAAGACCCTCGAGGTCGACCGGTCGACCTTCGCGCGGATCGCCCCGATGATCCCCGCCGGCATCGTCAAGGTCGCCGAGTCCGGCG
>DASSPC010000040.1:0-3853 GCA_035699865.1 Oryzihumus sp.
CCGTGGGCGCAGGGGTCCGGCTCGGCCGACTACTTCCTGCGGGTCATCGGCGCGCTGGCCGAGGACCTGAAGTTCAGCCTCGACAAGCCGTGGCACTCCCTGCCCGAGCGGGCCCGTGACGCGCTGCTCTACGGGCAGGACTACAAGGTCCACGTCAAGTACCGCAACCGCTACGGCCGCGACCGGTCCTACACGACCGGCTTCGAGGGTGTGGTCCCGTTCGTCAAGCGCCGCCACGCCGAGACCGACTCGGACTGGAGCCGGGAGCGCTACGAGGGCTACATGCGTGAGGTGCCGTGCCCCGAGTGCAAGGGCGCCCGGCTCAAGCCGGAGTCCCTGGCGGTGCTCGTCGGCGGCCGCAGCATCTCCGAGGTCTGCGCTCTCGCGATCGCCGACTGCGCGGAGTTCCTGCAGGGCGTGGAGTTCAGCGCGCGCGAGCGGCAGATCGCCGAGCGGGTGATCAAGGAGATCGAGGCCCGGCTGGGCTTCCTGCTCGACGTCGGCCTGGACTACCTCTCCCTCGACCGGCCGGCGGGCACCCTCTCCGGTGGCGAGGCCCAGCGCATCCGCCTGGCCACCCAGATCGGGTCCGGCCTGGTCGGCGTGCTCTACGTCCTCGACGAGCCGTCGATCGGCCTGCACCAGCGCGACAACCACCGGCTCATCGAGACGCTGACCCGGCTGCGCGACCTGGGCAACACCCTCATCGTGGTCGAGCACGACGAGGACACCATCGCCACCGCCGACTGGGTCGTCGACATCGGCCCCGGCGCCGGCGAGCACGGCGGCCACGTTGTCCACTCCGGTCCGGTCGCCGACCTGCTCACCCACCCCGACTCGATCACCGGCGCCTACCTGTCCGGCCGCCGCGAGATCGAGGTGCCCGAGCTGCGCCGCCCGCAGGAGAAGGGCCGCGACGTCACGGTGGTCGGGGCGCGCGAGCACAACCTCGACGGCGTCGACGTCAGCTTCCCGCTCGGCAACCTCGTCGCGGTGACCGGCGTGTCCGGGTCGGGCAAGTCGACCCTGGTCAACGACATCCTCTACAACGTCCTCGCCAACAAGCTCAACGGCGCCCGCCACGTGCCCGGTCGGCACAAGACGGTCAAGGGCCTCGAGCACCTCGACAAGGTCGTCCACGTCGACCAGAGCCCCATCGGGCGCACCCCGCGGTCCAACCCGGCCACCTACACCGGGGTCTTCGACAACATGCGCAAGCTGTTCGCCGAGACCACCGAGGCCAAGATCCGCGGCTACATGCCGGGCCGGTTCTCGTTCAACGTCAAGGGCGGTCGCTGCGACGCGTGCTCCGGCGACGGCACGATCAAGATCGAGATGAACTTCCTGCCCGACGTCTACGTCCCGTGCGAGGTCTGCCACGGCGCGCGCTACAACCGCGAGACGCTCGAGGTGCACTTCAAGGGCAAGACGATCGCCGACGTCCTCGACATGCCGATCGAGGAGGCCGCGGAGTTCTTCGCGGCGGTGCCGGCCATCGCCCGCCACCTCAAGACCCTCGTCGACGTGGGCCTGGGCTACGTCCGCCTCGGCCAGCCCGCGCCGACCCTCTCCGGTGGTGAGGCCCAGCGGGTCAAGCTCGCCTCCGAGCTGCAGAAACGCTCGACCGGGCGCACCATCTACGTCCTCGACGAGCCGACCACCGGCCTGCACTTCGAGGACATCCGCAAGCTGCTCGGGGTGCTCCAGGGCCTGGTGGACAAGGGCAACACGGTCATCGTCATCGAGCACAACCTCGACGTGATCAAGAACGCCGACTGGATCGTCGACATGGGTCCCGAGGGCGGTCACCGGGGTGGCCAGGTCGTCGCCACGGGCACGCCGGAGGACGTCGCCGCCCACGAGGAGAGCCACACCGGGCGGTTCCTCGCCCCGATCCTGGCCCGCAGCGCGCGGACGCCGGGACGGGCCACCGGGTCCGCGGTCACGGCCTCCGGCAAGGCCGGCGCGCCGGCCCGGGGCGGCGCCAGGGCCCCCAAGACGGTTGCCGCTGCGCGGACCTCCTCCCGCAAGACCGCCACCTCGCCGGCGACCACGCCGTCGCGGAAGGCGACCGCGACGAAGTCCGGCGCTGCGAAGTCCGGCGCTGCGAAGCCCGGTGCTGCGAAGTCGACCGCGACGAAGGTGACCGGGGCGAAGGCGACCGGGAAGAAGGCGGCCACCAAGGCCACCCGCACGCAGTCCTGAGCGCCACGGCGCCGCGGGCGCCCCGGGTCGGCCTACGACTCGGGGTGCTTGCGGCGCTCCCGCGGCGGCGGGGAGATCTGCTGGCGCACCAGCGAGAACGCCTCGGTAGGCCACTCGACCCCCGGCGCGCGCTTGCGCAGCTCCCACTCGGCGAGGTCCACGAGCCGCACCGCCGACTCCGGCAGGTCCAGCGACAGGGCGTCGTCGAGCTCGGCGCCCAGCAGCGGGTGCACCCGCTCGAAACGTCGGGTCGGCTCCAGCGAGTCCAACAGCCCCGCGTTGGCGCTGACCACGTGCCGGTTCAGCAGCACCAGCAGGTGGCGCACGGCGCCGCTCTGCACCAGGGACCGGCCGCTGAGCTTCTCCCCGCGGCGCCAGCGCCCCACCCCGACGAGGACGTTGGTGAGGAACTGCCCGACGAGGTACTCGTCGGTCTCGGCCTCCTTGTCCACCACGGCGCTCGTGGCGGCCGCCACCGCGGCCAGCCGTTCGGTGACGTCCGCGCGGTCCAGCAGCACGCGATACCGGTTGACGCGGGCGAGGGCGAGCTCGTCCGGCTCGAAGACGGCCAGCTCCAGCAGGTGGCCGCTGTCGTAGAGCACCTTCATGCCGTGGGCGGTCTCCCGGAAGCTGAACGAGATCCGTTCGCTGTCCGGCAGCCAGGACAGGTCGCTGCGCAGCATCTCCGCGGCGCCGAGCCGGGTGACCACGAAGAAGTCGTGGTCGCTGTGCCGGTCGGGCGCGTAGTCGCGCAGGGCCATCGACCCGAGCGCCACCAGGCCCAGGACCTCCGGTCGTCCCCCGAGCGACTCCGTGAGGGAGTCGGTGAACCCCTGGTACTCCGCGAGCTCCATGGGGTCAACTGTCCCCGATGCGCGCCCGTCCGGACAGAGCCTGTGCGCAGGAAATCGCGCGGGGAGGAGGTGAACCACAGGCAGGGTGTCTACGTTGTCCCCGACAGTCGCCGGCGTCGCCGGCACGGACCCGGGAGGCTGCAGTGACCGAGCTCGACCACCAGACCCCAGTCGAGGCCTGCGCAGGCTGTCTCGACCGTCGCACCGTCCTGCGCGGCGCGGGCGCCATCGGCGCCGTGGTGGCCGGGGCAGGAGCCCTGGCCGCATGCGGCAGCGCGGGCGAGACCGCCTCGTCCGCCGCGTCCCAGGCCGTCGGCTCCGCCACGGACGCCGCGAAGAACGCGGTCAAGTCCGCGCAGGTCCCGGTCGGTGGGGGCAAGGTGCTCGCCGACGCCAAGGTGGTCATCACCCAGCCGACGTCCGGGCAGTTCAAGGCGTTCTCGGCCGTGTGCACCCACCAGGGCTGCATCGTCGCCGACGTCTCCGGCGGCACGATCAACTGCGGCTGCCACGGCAGCCAGTACGACATCGCCACCGGAGCGGTGAAGCGCGGTCCGGCCACGGCCCCGCTGGCGGCCAAGAGCGTCAAGGTCGGCGCCGACGGGATCACCGTCACCTGAGACGGTGACGGGGTCGGTCGGTCCCGCCTCATAGGGTGGGGGCGTGGCCGACCCCTCGTCCTACCGTCCCAAGCCGGGGGAGATCCCTGTCGACCCGGGCGTCTACCGCTTCCGCGACGCCGCCGGGCGGGTCATCTACGTCGGCAAGGCCAAGTCGCTGCGCTCGCGGCTGTC
>DASSPC010000041.1:0-6390 GCA_035699865.1 Oryzihumus sp.
GATGACCTGCCCGCCGGAGGAGCGGATCTCCTCGAGGACGGCCTTGAGCCGCTCCTCGAACTCGCCGCGGTACTTCGCGCCGGCGACCATGGCGGCGAGGTCGAGGGCGACCAGGCGCTTGCCCTTGAGGGACTCCGGCACGTCGCCGGCGACGACCCGCTGGGCCAGCCCCTCGACGACGGCGGTCTTGCCGACGCCGGGCTCGCCAATGAGGACCGGGTTGTTCTTGGTGCGCCGCGACAGCACCTGGACGACGCGGCGGATCTCGGCGTCGCGGCCGATCACCGGGTCGAGCTTGCCGTCGCGGGCGGCCTCGGTGAGGTCCGTGCCGTACTTGGCCAGCGCGTCATACGTCGCCTCGGGGTCTGGCGTGGTGATCCGCGCGCCGCCGCGCAGCTTGGGGATCTCCGCGGCGATCGCCGCGCCGTCGAGGCCGAAGTCGCCGGTCTGGGCGATGGCGAGCAGCAGGTGGTCGGTGGACACGAACGCGTCGCCCATCGACTCCATCTGCTTGCGGGCGTTCTCGAGCACGGCGAGGCCGGCGCGGGACAGGCTCGGGGCGCTGAGGCTGGAGCCGCTCACCGACGGCAGGGTCTTGAGGGTGCGCTCGGCTGCGGCCGCGGCGGCCTGGAGGGAGGACCCGGTCGCGTCGAGCAGCGGGCCGGTGGTGGTGTCGGTCTGCCGGGTCAGCGCCAGCAGCAGGTGGGCGGGCTCCACGTGTGGGTGGCCGGCCGCGGCGGCGTCACGGGTCGCGGCGGAGAAGGCCTCCTGGGCCTTGGTGGTGAGCTGAAGGTCCATGGTGGTCGGGCTCCTCGGGAACGAGTGGGACGTCACCTGTGCAACAGCAGGCAAAGTTGAGTGTATTCCGCTCAACTTCAGTTCGCGGGTGGTTCCGTTCTACCGCCTCCACGGGCGAGCCGCCCAGAGGTGTTGGTCGCCGATTGGTGGACCCGCAGCACGGCGAGCCTGCACACGACCGTCCCGACCATGTGGGCGGGTGGCCCTCCCAAGACATAGGGCTCCGGCTGCAACAGCGCAGGCAGAACCCGCCCCAGCCTGCGAGCATGCACGCGTGGGCGTTCTCTTCACGTACTTCTCCGCCGACTCGGACGAGCAGGCGGCCTCGGTGATCGACCTCGAGCAGGGCCCGGCATCCAGCCCCGACGTACGCGACACCGTCCCGCTCAAGGGGATTGAGCCCGTGGTCCAGATGGGGACCCTGGAGGAGCTGTTGACGGGTCGGCCCTACGACGAGGTCACCGAGGATCCCCGGTGGGCTGACGCGGTGGCCGTGCGCCGCGACGGCGAGCTGCTGGTCCTGACCCTGACCGATGGACTGACGTCGGCTCTCGCCGGTGCCTCCGAATCCGAGCTCGCCGTGGCCGCCCGGGGATGGGCCCGCACCGAGGAGCTGGACGGCTCCGACCCCTCACTCCTCGGCCTCATCCTGACCGACCTTTCCGGCCTCGCGCAGAGCGCAGCCGCCGGACAACGGCGGCTCTACTGCTGGGTCTGCGTCTGACGCACCTGCCTGACGCAGTGGCAGTCCGACCGCAGGACCGGGCGACGAGCGGACGCTTGGCCCTTCCTGTCACCATCGGAGTTGTGCCCTACGTCCTGCTCGGCCTCGCCATCGCCTTCGAGGTGTGCGCCACCCTCGCCCTGCGCGGGTCCGAAGGCTTCACCAAGGTGGTGCCCTCGGTCATCGTCGTGGTGGGCTACCTGCTCTCCTTCGGCCTCATGGCCAAGGCCCTGACCTCGCTCAACGTCGGCCCGGTCTACGCGATCTGGTCGGCCCTGGGCACCATCGGCGCCTTCGTCGGCGGCGTGGTGCTCTTCGACGAGCCGGTCCGGCCGGTGACAGTCGCCGGGATCGTGCTGGTCGTCATCGGGGTCGTGGTGATGCAGCTCGGCGGCGGTGTCAGCCGCGCCTGAGACCCACCGGGCACGCGGCTCACCAGCCCGTCGCCGGTCCCCCGGAGGAGCGCAGGGCCACCCCCACGACCGCGATGACCAGACCGAACACTGCGAAGGCCCCGCAGACCATCAGCGTGATACGCAGCCCCGCCAGCCGGCCCGAGTTGATCATCCCGTCGCTGGGGTCCTTCGGGTTCACCAGGACCGCGACGGTCGCACCCATCTGCAGCAGGGCCTCGTCGTTCATGGAGAAGCCGCTGGTGAAGTGCCGGCGGACCCCCGCCGGGTCCACGTACTCCACCCGCGGCAGCGGACCCACCTTGCCGTCCACGACCCCGACGACCCGCCCCGTGGCCGGCACCCAGCGCAGCCGGCGCACGAGCGCGACACCGATCCCGAGGAGCCCGAACCCGCCGAAGAAGACCCCGAAGGCGAGGAACCCCAGGGCGAACGTGTGCGGGTCGGCCTGGTGCCGCCGGGCGACAAGGCCGGAGACCACAGTCGCCAAGGTCAGGTGCATCGATGGTCCCCCGGTTCGGCCGATGCCTGTCAGTCGGCGCGAGCGTAGCCGCTGAACCCCACCCCGGCGTGGGATCTGGATAGCGTGCCTCCCGTGACGAGGATGCAAGACCTCCGGGACGGATCGCGGCTGCGGCGGGCGCGCCGACAGCTCCACGGGGCTCCGCGTCCGGCCCACGTGGGGCTGGTCATGGACGGCAACCGGCGGTGGGCGCGGGCTGCCGGCTACAGCAACCCCGGCGTGGGCCACAGGGTCGGCGCCGAGCGGGTCGAGCACGCGCTGCGATGGTGCGAGGAGTGGGGCATCGAGCAGCTGACGATCTATGTCCTGTCGGCCGACAACATCCGGCGCCGCGCCGGCGAGCAGGTCGACTACCTCATGGGCCTGATCGAGACGGTGATCACCGACAAGGTGCTGGGTGGCTCCGGCACCTGGCAGCTCCACGTCGCGGGGGACGAGCGCCTGCTCCCGGAGTCCACGGCCGCCGCGCTGGGTGAGGCGATGTCGAGGACGCAGGGTCGCCCTCGCCACCTGACCCTGGCCATCGGCTACGACGGCCGTGGCGACGTCGTCGCGGGCGTGCGCGCGGCACTGCTGGAGGCCGTGGCCGCCGGCCCCGCGGGCCTGGAGGAGGTGGCCTCACGCTTCGACGTCGACTCGATCACCCGGAACCTGGGTGGCGGACCCGTCAAGGACATCGACCTCGTCATCCGGACCAGCGGCGAGCAGCGGCTCTCCGGCTTCTTCCCCTGGCAGAGTGCGCACGCCGAGATCTACGTCAGCCCGAAGATGTGGCCGGCCTTCGCCGGCGCCGACTTCGCCCAGGCCCTCGTGCACTACGCCCGTCGAACGGAGCTGAGGACGTCATGACCCGGCAGGCGGGTGGGGTCCGCATCGAGGCTGTCGAGGGCGACATCACCGCCCAGGTCCTCGACGCGATCGTCAACGCGGCCAACAGCTCCCTGCTCGGCGGCGGGGGCGTCGACGGCGCCATCCACGCCGCAGCTGGGCCTGCGTTGCTGGCCGAGTGCCGGGAGGTGCGGCGCACGGCATACCCGCAGGGCCTGCCGGTCGGCGCCGCGGTGGCGACCGGTGCCGGGGACCTGCCGGCCCGCTGGGTCATCCACACCGTCGGGCCGAACCGGCACGCCGGGCAGACCGACCCGGCGCTGCTGGCCGCGTGCTTCACGTCCTCGCTGGCCGAGGCGGCCCGCATCGGCGCCGCGTCGGTCGCTTTCCCTGCCGTCAGCGCGGGCGTCTACGGCTGGGACGCCGAGGAGGTCGCCGGTATCGCGGTCGAGGCGGTCCGCGGCGCGGCCCACCACGAGGGGCTGGAGCTGGTGCGGTTCGTGCTGTTCGGCGCGCGGACCTACGCCGCCTTCTCGCGCGCCCTGGACTGACGCTGGATCTTGCGCGCGGCCCAGAGCGGCACCGCGTAGACGAGGCCGATGGCGAGCCCGATCGTCAGGCCCATCCAGTTGTCGACGACGTCGGTGCCGTCGCAGGCGCGGTTCAGCGAGCGGAAGGCGTACTGCACCGTCTCGATGACGATCGGCAGGACGACGACCATCGCGGCGACCCGGACCGCCGCGTGCCGGTGGAAGACGAACACGAGCGCACCGAGCGGGATGAACAGCAGCACGTTGAGCAGGCGCTGGTCGTCGTGCAGGGCACCCCAGGGGCTCAGGTGCGGCAGGACGGCACAGACCCGCTGGCCGTGGCGCTCGATCTGGATGGCCCCGAGCCGCTGTGGGGCGAGCGTGGCGAGCAGCACCATGCCGGTCCACGCGGTGAGCACGGCGGCCAGCAGGCCACGGGCCGGGCTCGACCGGTGCCGGACCACGAGGAAGACGATGAGGGCGAGCAGCAGGGCGACCAGCATGCCCGGCGGGAGGAGGGCGGGGACGCGGTAGCCGAGGATGTGCACCCGCGGATCGTAAGCGACCCGGACAAATCGGGCGCTACCGTCTCGCGCGGGTCATGCACCGCGCCCGAACGGGTCGGGGTCGTACCAGCCGTCGTGCGCCTCCGCGAGGGCCTGCAGCCGGGACCTGGTGGGGGCCGGGTCGGTGCCGTCGACATCGCGGACGTAGACCGCCCAGTCGTGGTCCTCGGCGTCGTCCTCGCCGGCGAGCGCCTCGCGGATGACCCGCACCTCGGCGAAGTCCTCCAGCGCCAGGTCGTCGGCAAGCTCCTCGGCGACCTCGCGCTCGGGCAGGACCAGCAGGTGCTCGCTCACTCCGGGTATCTGACCGTCGCCGACCGTCACCGACCGGGCCGCCACACGACGAGGGCCTGGGAGCCGTTGGAGCTGCGCATCGGCCGCTGGCCCGGGCGCACGGCCACGACCTCGCCCGCCCGGCCGACGGCGAACACCCGGCCGCTGAGGCCGACCGCGTCGCGCATCGCCTGCACCTCCTCGGTCAGCTCCCCGACCCGGGAGCGCAGGGCCCGCACCTGGTTCTCCAGCTCGAGGATGCGCTGGATGCCGGCGAGGCTGACGCCCTCCTCCTGGGAGAGCCGCTGCACCTCGCGCAGCAGGGCGATGTCGCGGGCGGAGTAGCGCCGGCCGCCGCCGCGGGTGCGCGACGGGGAGACGATGCCGAGCCGGTCGTACTGCCGCAGGGTCTGCGCGTGCATGCCGGCGAGCTGGGCCGCGACGGAGATGACGAAGACCGGCGCCTCGTCGTCGGGGGCGAACCCGCCCATCCCGGCGCTCACGTCAGTCCCGTCGGGCGCGCTCGAACAGCTCGGCGCGCGGGTCGTGTCCGGCATCCTCCTCGCGCAGGGCCTCGACGGCCCGGCGCGCCTCGTCGGACAGCTTCTGGGGTACGACGACGCTCACCTTCGCGAGCAGGTCGCCGTGGTGGTCCTTGCGCTTGACCCCCCGGCCCTTGACCCGCAGCACCCGCCCGCTCGGCGTGCCGGGCGCGATACGGACCTTGACCTGCTCACCGGACAGGGTGGGGACCGCCACGGTCGCGCCGAGGGCGGCCTCGGCGAAGGTGACCGGCAGCTCGACGGTGAGGTTGTCGCCGTCCCGGCCGAAGACCGGGTGCGGCTGGACGTGGATGGTCAGCAGCAGGTCGCCGGCCGGGGCGCCCTGGTCGCCGGGGCTGCCCTTGCCGCGCAGCCGGATCTGCTGGCCGTCCTTGACGCCCGGCGGGATGCGGGTGGTGATGCGGCCGCCGTCGCCGGTCGAGAGGGTGATGGTGTCGCCCTCGACGGCCTGCCGGAAGCCCAGCGTGGTGCGCGCGGTGACGTCGGTGCCGGGGCGCGGTCCGGCCGGCGCCCCGAAGCGGGAGCCGCCGAAGCCGGGCTGGCCACGGAAGCCGCCCGCCCCGGCGCCGCCACCGAACATGCCGCCGAGGATGTCCTCGAGGTCGGGCTCGGCGCCGCCCCGGGTCCCTCCACCGGTGCTGAAGCGGACATTGCCGCCCTGGCCGAAGAGGTTGCCGAAGAGGTCCTCGAACCCGGCGCCGCCCCCGCCCGGGCCGCCGGCGGTGAACCGGGGGCCGCCGTGGCTCATCGAGCGGATCGCGTCGTACTGCTTGCGCTCCTCGGGGTCGGAGAGGACGGCGTAGGCCTCCCCGATCTCCTTGAAGCGCTTCTCGGCCGCCTCGTCCCCCGGGTTCTGGTCGGGGTGCAGGGTGCGGGCGAGCTTGCGGTAGGCCTTCTTGATGGCTGCCGCGTCGGCGTCGGCAGGGACGCCGAGGATCGCGTAGAAGTCCTTCTCGAACCAGTCCTGGCTTGCCATCGGCGTCCCTCCCTTCGTCGGTCTGTTACTGCGGGTCGGCGACGGCCACGCGCGCGGCGCGCACGACCCGGTCGCCGGAACGGTACCCGGGCTGGAGCACCTGGACGACCGTGGTGACCTCGGTGCCCGGCGCGAGCTCGGCCTGGGTGTGCATCAGGGCCTCGTGCAGGTTCGGGTCGAACGCCTCGCCGGGCTC
>DASSPC010000042.1:0-7381 GCA_035699865.1 Oryzihumus sp.
TACTCGGTGACCGTCTTCCCGGGCCAGTGCTTGTAGACCGCGCCGACCTCGAACTCCTCGTAGCTGCGCCCGAACTGCATGCCCTGCTCCTCCTGCTGACGGTCCACGGATCGCCCGCCATGCTGCCGGACCGCCCCGCCGACGGGACAGGGCCGCGCGGCGTGCGCTTGCTCACGTGTTGCCGCGGGCACGCGCCGGCGGTGTCATGGCCGCGTGAGCCCGTACCCGCGATACGAGTCCGGCGACCCCGCCCTGCTCGCGCGGGTGCGCGGGCTCCTCGCGGACCTGCCCGAGGTCGAGGAGCACTTCGGGATCGGGCACCCGCAGTGACCACGACCGCTCCAGGGTGAAGGGTTGACCACGCTTGAGTGTGGTCAACCCTTCACCCTGGCCGGGCTACTCGCGCGCGGCCTCGCCGGTGGACCGGCGCAGCGCGCGGCGTTGGCCACGGTCGAGCTCGGTGCGCAGCGGGCGGGCGACGAACGTGCCGAAGGAGACACCGGCTGCCAGCGCCATGCCGATGCCGGCGGCCATGAACAGCGAGGACGCCCCGTCGAGCGGGCTGACGCCCGAGCTGCGGCCGAGGATCTCGAACAGGCCGCGGTAGACCGACAGACCGGGCAGCAAGGGCGCGATGCCGGCGGTGGTGACGGCCAGCGACGGCACCCGCAGCCGGGAGGACACCACCTGGGCCAGGACACCGACCACGGCAGCGGCGATGCCCGAGGCGACGGGCGTGCCGAAGCTGAGGTGGCTGGCCCCCAGGAACGCCAGCCAGCCCAGGCCACCGGTGCCCATGGCCACGAACGCGGCCCGGCCGCCGGCGTAGGCGGAGATGGCGAACGCCCCGGCGACCAGCATGGCCGCGGCGACCTGGACGAGCGGGTTGGGCGCGAGCCTGGCCTGGGCGCTGATGTCCAGCGGGACGCCCATCCGGCGCCCGACCGCCAGGACCGCGCCGACGCCGACGACGACGCCGAAGGTCAGCATGAGGACCTCGAAGCCGCGCGCGCCGGCGGTCACGTAGTAGCCGTCGATGGCGTCCTGCGCGGCACCCACGACGGACAGGCCGGCCAGCAGCACCACGATGCCGGTGGCGACCACCAGCGACGGTGGCAGGGCCTTGACCAGCCCCGGGCTGCGTGACCCGCCCGCGATGAGCAGGACGGCCACCACGGTCGGGATGGCCGCGCCGACGGCCTGGGTGAAGAAGGCGGCGAGGCCGCGGTGGGCCAGCCGGCGCTGCACCCGGTCGACCAGGGCGGTGGTGCCGGCGCTGAGCAGCACCGCGAGCGGGCCGCCACCGAGGAACAGGCCGACGGCGCCACCCATGACCGCCAGGGAGAAGGTGACCAGCCAGCGTCGGTAGGGGTGGGGGGCGCCGGAGATGTCGTCGAGCCGGGCCCGCGCCGAGGCCACGTCGAGGTCGCCGTTGACGACCTCCCGGACGAGGGTCTGCAGGTTCTCCAGCCGGCTGAAGTCGGCCGAGCGCACCTTGACGATGCGCAGCACCGTCATCGGGTCGGCGCCCTCACCACGGTGGTAGCTGATCGAGATCGAGGTGTAGGTGACGTCGACGTGGCAGGAGGCGCCGAGCTGGAACCGGTCGGTCAGCCGCAGCACGGTGGCCACGACGTCGGAGGCCGAGGCCCCCGTCGACAGCAGCGCCTCACCGACCCGCAGGGCCAGGTCGATGACGGCCCGCGCGTGCGCCTGGTCGATGCCGTCGACGATCCCGCGGCCGGGCACGAACCACGTCGGCGGGGAGTCCGAGCGCACCACCCGCGCCGCCCGCTCGCGCAGCGCCCGGCCCCGCACGGGCGAGACCGGCGTCGTGCGGGACGGTGGAGGGGAGGTGCTGCTGGACACCACGCAAGGGTGACCAATGCCGCGGAGGCGGCGCAAACCGGACCAGCCGCCAGAGCCGGAAAGGTGTCGGACACCACCTCCGGCCCCGTGGCACGATGGCCCCGTGAGCGAAGAACAGCACAAGGCCGAGCACCGCAGCCGCCCCGACAGCCCCGCCTTCCGCGCCTTCGTCGCGGCCGACTGGGCGCCGCGCCGCGCGGGCACCATCGAGACCTCCCCCGTCGCCCCGTATGCCGCGCAGCGCCGTGCCGCGGTCTCCGCCGCCTTCCCGGGCGAGCGCCTGGTCATCCCCGCCGGTGGGCTGAAGGTCCGCAGCAACGACTGCGACTACGTCTTCCGCCCGCACAGCGCCTTCGCACACCTGACCGGCCTGGGTGCCGACCGCGAGCCCGACGCCGTCCTGGTCCTCGAGCCGGTCGAGGGCGGCGGCCACGAGGCCGTGCTGTTCTTCCGTCCGCTGGCCGGGCGCGACACCGAGGAGTTCTTCGGCGACTCCCGCTATGGCGAGTTCTGGGTCGGCGCACGCCCGTCCCTGGCCGACATCGAGGCCGAGCTGGGCCTGACCGCCCGGCACATCGACGAGTTCAGGGACGCCGTGGCCAAGGACGCCGGGCACATCGGCATCCGCATCGTGCGCGACGCCGACCGTGACCTGACCGCCGACCTCGACGAGGTGCGCGCCGACGTGCGCGAGACCGACGAGGCCAGCGAGAGCGCGGCCCAGGCCGAGGCCGACGAGGTGCTGGCCCGCTTCCTCTCGGTGATGCGCATGGTCAAGGACGAGTGGGAGGTCGAGGAGATGCGCAAGGCGGTCAACGCGACCGCCGTCGGCTTCGAGGCCGTCATCGCCGACCTGCCCGAGGCGGTCGCCCGCGGCCGCGGCGAGCGCTGGGTCGAGGGCGTCTTCGGCCTGCACGCCCGCCACCAGGGCAACGGCGTGGGCTACGACTCCATCTGCGCCTCCGGCGACCACGCCAACACGCTGCACTGGATCAAGAACACCGGCGACGTCAAGGACAGCGACCTGATCCTGCTCGACGCCGGCGTCGAGGTCGACTCGCTGTTCACCGCCGACATCACCCGCACCCTCCCGGTCAGCGGCGAGTTCAGCGAGGCCCAGCGCAAGGTCTACGACGCCGTGCACGCGGCCGCGGACGCGGGCATGGCCGCGGTCAAGCCGGGCAACAAGTTCTCCGACGTCCACGACGCCGCGATCCGGGTCATCGCCGAGCACCTGCACGAGTGGGGCCTGCTGCCCGAGGGCGTCGACGTCGAGGCCACCCTCGACAAGGAGACCGGCCAGTACCACCGGCGCTGGATGGTCCACGGCACCAGCCACCATCTCGGCATCGACGTCCACGACTGCGCCCTGGCCCGCCGCGAGGACTACATGGACGCCGAGCTCAAGCCGGGCATGATCCTGACCGTGGAGCCGGGCCTGTACTTCAAGGCCGACGACCTCCTGGTCCCCGAGGAGATGCGCGGCATCGGTGTGCGCATCGAGGACGACGTGCTCGTCACCGAGGACGGCCACGAGAACCTCTCCGCCGGGATGCCCCGCAGCTCGGCCGAGGTCGAGGCCTGGATCGCGCGGGTCCAGCAGCGCTGAGCCCCCCACCACGACGGCCGCCCCTCACCGTGGGGGGGCCGTCGTCGTGTGCCCGACCCGCGCCGGGCGGGGACGGTCAGGTCAGATGCGGTCGAGGAAGGGCGCCAGCCCGCGCAGCTCGGCCAGGTGGACTGCGGTGAGCGCCGTGATGACCTGCTGCCCGGCCTCGGTCAGCCGCAGCCGCACGACCCGGTGGTCGTCGGCGTCGCGGACCCGCTCGACCAGCCCGAGGTCGCTCGTGCGGTCGGCCAGCTCGCTGGCCGTGTGGTGCTTGACCAGCAGGTGCTCGGCCACCTGCCCGATGGTCGGGCTGTCCTCGCCGCGGTGGCCGCGGATCGCGAGCAGGAGCTGGTGCTGGGCGTGGGTCAGCCCGTGCTCGGCGGCCGCGGCACGGCTCCACTGGTCGAAGCGGCGCAGCTGTACCCGGAAGTCCAGCAGGCGGGCGTAGTCGGCGTCGGTGGGCACATCCGCTAGCCTAATATGTCGTAACCCGATATTTCTTGCCGAGGTGAGACGTGCCCGTTCCCCCGACACCCACTGCGACCTCCTCCCCCACCGACCGGTCCGCCGTCCGCGACGTCGGCCACCTCGGGGACTTCACCGTGACCCGGCGCGTGCTGCTGCTCGTGGCCATCGCGGCGCCGCTCGGAGCGGTCAGCGCCGGGGTCTCCTGGTGCCTGCTCAGGCTCATCGGCCTGATCACCAACGCGGTGTTCTACCAACGGCTCGGCACCCGCATCGTGGCCCCGGGCGCGCACCACCACAGCCCCGCGCTGGTGCTGCTCGCGCCGGTCGTCGGCGGCCTCGTCATCGGGCTGATGGCCCGCTACGGGTCGGAGAAGATCCGGGGGCACGGCATGCCCGAGACGATCGAGGCGATCCTCATGGCCGGCAGCCGGGTGAGCCCCCGGGTCGCGGTCCTCAAGCCGATCTCGGCGGCGGTGGCGATCGGCACGGGTGGGCCGTTCGGCGCCGAGGGCCCGATCATCATGACCGGCGGGGCGATCGGCTCCCTGTTCGCCCAGCTCGTGCGGTTCACCGCCGACGAGCGCAAGACCTTGCTCGTCGCCGGCGCCACGGCGGGCATGGCCGCCACCTTCAACGCACCCCTGGCCTCGATCGTCCTGGGCGTCGAGCTGCTGCTGTTCGAGTGGCGTCCGCGAAGCCTGATCCCGGTGGCCACCGCCGTCTCCGTCGCCGCGCTGGTGCGACAGCCACTGCTGGGCGCCGCACCGCTGTTCCCGGTGAGCGGGGCCCTGCACCTCACGCCCACGGCATACCTGCTCTGCGTCGTCTCCGGCCTGCTCTCCGGACTGCTGGCGGTCGCGGCGACCGCCCTGGTCTACGCCTCCGAGGACCTGTTCCACCGGCTGCCGATCCACTGGATGTGGTGGCCGGCGATCGGCGGCCTCATCATCGGCCTCGGGGGCCTGTTCGTGCCGCAGGCCCTGGGCGTGGGCTACGACGTCATCGGGTCCGAGCTCGACGGCTCGATCGGCCTCGGCCTGGTCGTCGGCATCCTCGTGGTCAAGACGCTCATCTGGTCGCTGTCGCTGGGCTCGGGCACGTCCGGTGGCGTGCTCGCGCCGATGTTCATGATCGGCGGGGCGCTCGGCGCGCTGGAGGCCCACCTGTTCCCGCCGGTCGGCCCCGGGTTCTGGGCGCTGATCGCCCTCGCCGGCGTCCTGGGCGGCGTGATGCGCTCCCCACTGACCGGCATCGTGTTCGCCATCGAGCTCACGCACCGGCTCGAGGCGGTCACGCCCCTCGTCATCGGCGCCGGGTCGGCGTTCCTCGTCTCGGTGCTGCTGCTCAAGCGCTCGGTCCTCACCGAGAAGATCGCCCGTCGCGGCTACCACCTGTCGCGCGAGTACGACGTGGACCCGCTGGAGGTGCTGTTCGTCAGCGAGGTCATGTCCACCGAGGTGCTCGAGCTCGGCTCCGACCTCACGGTCGCGGAGGCGGTGACGTCGGTGGCCGACGCCGGCGCCGGCTGGGCGCAGCGGCTCTACCCCGTGGTCGACGAGGACGGCAGCCTGGTGGGCGTGCTCACGCGCCGCGAGCTGGGCCGGCTGGCGGAGAGCCGCGGGGAGGTCCCGCTCGAGCGGGTGCTCGCGGCGCGCACGCTGGTCACCACCCACCCGGACCAGCCGCTGCGGCACGTGGCCGAGCTGATGGCCCGGCACGAGGTCAACCGCGTCCCCGTGGTCGATCGCGACCGGCCCGACCGGGTCGTGGGGCTGGTGTCACTGACGCAGCTGCTCGCGGGCCGCCAGCGCGACCAGCAGGAGGCCCGCGAGCGCGAGCGCGTCCTGCGGGTGCGGCTGGTGCGTCCGTGGGGCCAGAAGGAGCAGCCTCAGGCGGTGTAGGGCTGCTGGTGCCCCGGCATCCGGGCAAGCATGTCCCGGGCCTGCTGGGCGAACTTGTGCTCGCACAGCACCTCGTACTTCGTGGCCACCACCTGGGTGACCGACGTGAAGTCGCGGTGCCCGCCGGTCGCGGCGTAGCCGATCAGCGCCCAGATCAGCCCGAACACCACGCCGAACAGCACGGTCGAGATGACCGTGACCATCGTGGTCCCGGCGGCGAACAACGAGAACACCAGACCGACGAAGAGTCCCATCCACGCCCCGGACAGCGCTCCGCCGACCATGACCTTCTGCCGGGTGAGCCGGCCGGTGACCCGCTCCACCTGCTTGAGCTCGGTGCCCACGATCATGCAGTTCTGCACCGGGAACTCGTGGTCGGAGAGGTAGTCCACGGCGCGCTGCGCGTCCTCGTACTTGTCGAAGGTGCCCAGCGACATGGGGTACTCGAGGTTCAACCCCGGCATCGGCATCGGCGAGCGACCCGGCATGTTCGGCTGTCCGGTCATGGCCCCATTCTCACGCAGAACGCGCCGGAGGGGACCGCACTTGGTCCCGTCCGGCGCGTCCGTGGCGGAGGTGTCAGTCCTAGAGCGCGTAGTCCTCGAGCAGGCGGCGGCCGATGATCATCCGCTGGATGTCGGCGGTGCCCTCACCGATCAGCAGCATCGGCGCCTCGCGGTAGAGCCGCTCGATCTCGTACTCCTTGGAGTAGCCGTAGCCGCCGTGGATCCGGAAGGAGTCCTCGACCACCTCGGCGCAGTACTCGCTGGCGAGGTACTTGGCCATGCCCGCCTCGAGGTCGTTGCGCTCGCCCTTGTCCTTGATCCGGGCGGCCTTGACCATCATCTGGTGCGCGGCCTCGCACTTGGTGGCCATCTCCGCGAGGCGGAACAGCACCGCCTGGTGCTGGGCGATCTTCTTGCCGAAGGTCTCCCGCTGCTGGGCGTAGGCGATGCCGAGCTCGAAGGCCCGCACGGCGACCCCGCAGGCGCGGGCGGCGACGTTGACGCGGCCGACCTCGACGCCGTCCATCATCTGGTAGAAGCCCTTGCCGGGGACCCCGCCGAGGATCTGGTCCGTCGTGGTCGTGTAGCCGTCGAAGACCAGCTCGGTGGTGTCGACGCCCTTGTAGCCCATCTTCTCGATCTTGCCCGGCACGGTCAGGCCGGGCTCGACCTCGCCGAAGCCGGGGGTCTTCTCGACCAGGAAGGTCGTCATCTTCTTGTAGACCGAGGCGTCCTCGTCGGCCTCGGCGTCGGTCTTGGTCAGCACCGCCACCAGGGTCGAGGAGCCGCCGTTGGTCAGCCACATCTTCTGGCCGTTGATGGTCCACTCGTCCGACCCGGCACTGGTGCGCACCGCCTTGGTGCGGATGCCGGAGACGTCCGAGCCACAGCCGGGCTCGCTCATCGAGAACGCGCCGCGCACCTCGCCGGTGGCCATCCGCGGCAGGTACTTCTGCTTCTGCTCCTCGGTGCCGTGCTGCAGCAGCATGTACGCCACGATGAAGTGGGTGTTGATGATGCCGCTGACG
>DASSPC010000043.1:0-2909 GCA_035699865.1 Oryzihumus sp.
CAGCCCGGCGAACAGGCAGTCCTCGATCGGCTCGACCGGCACGTAGGACAGGGCCGCCTCGAAGTCCTCGGTCGGCCAGATCTCCTGCTGCATCTCCAGCGGCACCATGAACCACGACCCCTCCGGGTCGATCTGCGTGGCATGGGCCAGCAGCGCCCGGTCGCGGGTCGCGAAGTGCTCCGCGCAGGGGATGCGCGTGGTGATGGTGCGCTCGCCGCGCTCCTCCCAGCGCGCGATCCACTCACCGTAGGGGGACTCCAGCCCGGCCTGCTCCATGGCGTCGTGGAAGGCCAGGATGCGGCCCTTGGACAGGGTCTGGTTGTAGTAGATCTTCAGCGGCTGCCACGCCTCGCCCGCGTGCGGGTATGCCGTGGGGTCACCCGCCGCACGGAACGCCGACATGCCGACCACGTGGGTCATGACGTGGTCGGGGTGCGGGTAGCCGCCGTTCTCGTCGTACGTCGTCATGACGTGCGGGCGGAACTCGCGCACGACCCGCACCAGGGCCTCGGTGGTCACCTCGACCGGCTCGAGCGCGAAGCACCCCTCCGGCAGCGGGGGCAGCGGGTCGCCCTCGGGCAGGCCGGAGTCGACGAAGCCCAGCCAGGTGTGCTGCACCCCCAGGATCTCCTGGGCCTTGGCCATCTCGCGCCGCCGCACGTCGGGCAGGTCGCGCAGGATCTCGGGGTCGTCCTTGAGGGCAGGGTTGAGCACGTCGCCGCGCTCGCCGCCCGTGCAGGAGACGACCAGCACCTCGACACCGTCGGCGACGTACTTGGCCATCGTGGCCGCGCCCTTGCTCGACTCGTCGTCGGGGTGCGCGTGCACCGCCATGAGTCGCAGTCCTTCAACCACCGTGCACACCTCGTGGAGCCATGTCGGAGAATGATCGGGCTCATCATGTCACCCGGCGCCGACCGCGCCTGCGTCGGAAGGGTCCTCCGTGCCGCTGCCCCGCCCCGCCCCCGGAACCACACGCTGGTGGGTGATCGGCACCATCGGGTGCGCCGTGGGCATCGCCATCGCCGTCTGGCTCGGCCTGGCGAGCACCGTCGGCCAGGTGTCGTGGACCGACATCGGCTACCACGTCGTCGACGACGGCCGGGTGGACGTGAGCTACGACGTGCACCGCCCCTCCGGCAAGGCCGTGACCTGCGAGGTCAGGGCGCTGGACTCCCACTTCGGCACGGTCGGCAGCGTGACCGTGCACGTGCCGGCCGCCGGGCCGGACTCGGTGCACCGGCAGACCACGGTCCGCACCACGTCCCGCGCGGTGACCGGCGTCGTCCAGACCTGCTCCGTGGACGGGGCCCAGTAGCACGCTCGCCAGGGCCGGCAAGCACGGGATTGGCCCTGACCACCCCTTCGCTTGCTAGGCTGGTCGCTTCACACTTGGGTCTGGACCTGCGACCACACCGGTCGGGTCCGGGCCCGATTGCTTAGTCACCCGGCACCCCGGCGCACCCCGCCCGGCCCGTCGGGTCCAACCAAGGAGTCAGACGTGAGCGACACTGCGACCACCACGGGGAGCTTCCTCACCCAGGAGGCGTACGACCGTCTCAAGGCAGAGCTCGAGCAGCTCTCCGGCGAGGGCCGCACCGAGATCGCCAAGAAGATCGAGGCGGCCCGCGAGGAGGGTGACCTCCGGGAGAACGGCGGCTACCACGCCGCCAAGGAGGAGCAGGGCAAGATGGAGGCCCGCATCCGCCAGCTCACCCAGCTGCTCGAGACCGCCACCGTCGGCGAGGCCCCGAAGAACGACGGCACCGTCGTGCCGGGCATGGTCGTCACCGTCGAGATGTTCGGCGACCAGGAGACGTTCCTGCTCGGCAGCCGCGAGATCGAGGGCGACGAGCTCGAGGTCTTCAGCGAGAAGTCCCCGGTCGGGGCGGCCATCAACGGCGCCAAGATCGGCGACACCGTGAGCTACGAGGCCCCCAACGGCAAGAAGATCGAGGTCAAGATCCTCGAGGCCAAGCCGTATGCCGGCTAGTCACTTCCCCGGGTGAGCCCACCCGAGCGTGAAGGCCGCCTCCCGTGACGGGAGGCGGCCTTCTGCGTGCGGGGTCCGGCGCGTGGTGGGCGCAGCGTGTCAGCGGCTGGTGGAGCGGCGGTACTGCGCGCTGGCCAGCGGGACGAAGACCAGCAGCACCCCGACCGCCCAGATCAGCGTGTAGGCGACCGGGTGGGTGAGCGCCCACCCCTCGGGCGCGGGGTGGGCGGGGCTCACGGGGAGAGTGTTGCCGAACAGCTCGCGCGCAGCCTGGGTGACCGCCGAGACGGGGTTCCACTCGGCGAAGGTCTTGAGCGGCCCCGGCAGCGTCTCCAGCGGGACGAACGTGTTGGCCACGAAGGTCAGCGGGAAGATCACGATGAAGGCGGCGTTGTTGACCACCTCGGGGCTGGGCACGAGCAGCCCGATCCACGCCATGACCCACGAGATGGCGTAGGCGAAGACAATGAGCAGCAGGTAGCCGGCCAGCGCCTCCGGCACCGACGTGGTGATGCGCCAGCCCACGACCAGCCCGGTCAGCGACATGACCACGAGCACGATGACGTTGTTGACCACGTCGGACAGGGTGCGGCCGAAGAGCACCGACGACGGCGACATCGGCAGGGAGCGGAACCGGTCGATGATCCCCTTCTTGACGTCGTCGGCCAGCGCCGAGCCGGTGATCGTGGCCCCGAAGACGACGGTCTGGGCGAAGATGCCGGCGATGAGGAACTGGCGGTAGAGCGAGCCGCCGCCCTGCTGGTCGATCGCCCCGCCGAAGACGTAGGCGAACAGCAGCACGAACATGATCGGCGACAGGGTCGTGAAGACCAGCAGGTCGGGCACCCGCTTGATCTTGATCAGGTTGCGCTTGGCGACGACCATCCCGTCGCTGACGGCGGTCTGCACGCTCATC
>DASSPC010000044.1:0-3478 GCA_035699865.1 Oryzihumus sp.
TTGGGCTGGTCCAGCAGGACGAGGAAGCCGCGCAGCTCCAGCCCCGCCTCGTCCGCCGCCGTCAGCGACGACCCCTCACCCAGCTCGCGAGTCGCCACCGCGACCACCCGGTATGCCGCGGCGAACCGGGCCTGCAGCGTCGCCTCCGCCGCG
The DNA here is from genome assembly GCA_035699865.1 of Oryzihumus sp. Classification (GTDB taxonomy): domain Bacteria; phylum Actinomycetota; class Actinomycetes; order Actinomycetales; family Dermatophilaceae; genus Oryzihumus. The sequence continues at coordinate 154 of DASSPC010000044.1, forward strand.
GGCGGCACCGCGACGCACCGGGCCAGCACCGACTCCGGAGCCCCTTTGGTCACCAGCAGCCGGGAGCCGTCCGGTGCGCGGACCAGGGCCGAGGTGAGCCTCCGCTCGTGGTCGAACGGCAGCATGTCCAGCCGGGCGTAGCCGGTCGGCCCCTCGGCGGCCCCCTCCCACAGCGCCGTGTCCAGGGGGTTGCCGGCAGACGCGGCCAGCGCGGCGGTGTCGGTCCAGCTGTCCCCCTCGACGTCGGTGGCCAGCAGGCCGAGCGCCAGCACCTCGGGCGAGGACACCCCACCAGGGTCGACCGCCTCCACCAGGCTGACCCGCCCGTCCGTGAGGGTGCCGGTCTTGTCGGTGACCAGCAGGTCCATGTCGCCGAGGTCCTCGATGCACACCAGCCGCTTGACCAGCACCTTCTTGCGGGCGAGCTGGCGCGACCCCACCGCGAGGCTGGTGCTGACCACGGCCGGGAGCAGCTGCGGGGTGATCCCGATGGCGATGGCCAGGGAGAACAGCAGGGACTCCAGCAACGGACGGTGCAGCAGCAGGTTGGTCAGCAGGATGAGCGTGGTCAGCGCGGCGGCGACCTGGAGCAGCAGCGTGGAGAACCGGCGCAGGCCCACCTGGAAGTCGGTCTCCGGCTGTCGCTCGCCGAGGGCCAAGGCGATCCGGCCGAACTCGGCCCGCGCACCGGTGGCCACGACGACCCCGGTGGCGGTGCCGCCGCTGACCACGGTGCCCATCAGCGCACAGCTCGTCAGGTCGGCGACCCCCGTGCCGGGCGCGACCGGGGCGATGTCCTTGTCCACCGTGGAGGACTCGCCGGTCAGCACCGACTCGTCGCAGTCCAGGCTCGCCACCTCCAGCAGGCGGATGTCCGCCGGCACCACCGCCCCGGCGGCGAGGCGGACCACGTCGCCGGGCACGACGTCCTTGACGTCCACCCGCGCCGGCCGGCCGTCGCGCACGACGGCCACGGTGTGGCGCATCAGGTCGTGCAGGCCCGCCGCGGCGCGCTCCGCGCGGTACTCGTTGGCGAAGCCCAGCGCCACGCTGGCGAGCAGGATGACGCCGATGATGACCGCGTCGGAGGTGTTGCCGATGGCAGCCGAGATGGCCGCCGTCACGGCGAGCAGCAGCAGGACCGGGCTGCGCAGCTGGCGAGCGAGGACCCCCAGCGCCCGGGCATGGTGCGAGCGGACCGCGTTGGGCCCGCACTCGCGCAGCCGGTGCACCGCCTCCTCGGTGCTCAGGCCGGCGGCGCTGCTGGCCAACCGGGTCAGGACGGCATCGGCGTCGAGTCGTGCCGCCTCCTCCACCGGCAGCCCGGTGGGCGGCACCGGCTCAGTCGGCCTGGCCGGTGAGGCGCAGGCGCTGCTCGAGGTAGGCGTCCAGCCGCTGCATGTCGCGCCGCGCCGCGTCGAGGTCGCCGTGCTCGCAGGCGTCCTGCCAGTGCCGGCCGACGGCAGCAAGAACCCGGTCGAGGTCGACCAGGGACACCGACTGCTCGGACTTGGTCTTCATCGCACACCACCCTGGTCGTCGGGGAACAGCCACGTCGGCTGATTCCTTTGTAGGGCAACGCATCTGCGACGGAAGGGCTGACGGTCCCAGATGACTCACGAATAGCCCACAGGACTAGTCCGGGGCATCGGCCGTTCGTCGTAGGCGCGGCGCCGCACCATGGTCACCACGGGTGTGACCCGTTCCCGCAGGGACCATGGTCACTACCCCGGTACCAGCGGCCCGCCCAGCATCAGGGCATGGACCCGGACGCCCGACGACGTGTGACGTTCTCCGCCCGGAGGCCACCGTGGCGGTGAACGCCACACCCGAGAGCTCGCCCCCGTGGGTGCTGGACTTCGCCGACGGGGACCGGTCCATGGCCGACCTGCTCGGGGGCAAGGGGGCCAACCTCGCCGAGATGACCCGTCTGGGGCTGCCGGTGCCCCATGGGTTCATCGTCACGACCGCGGCGTGCCGGGAGTACCTGCGCCACGGGTCCGAGCCGCCGGGGCTGACGGCCCTGGTCGACGCCCACCTGGCCCGGCTGGAGCGGGACAGTGGCCGTCGCCTCGGCGACCCGGCCGACCCCCTGCTGGTGTCGGTGCGCTCCGGTGGACGGTTCTCCATGCCCGGGATGATGGAGACGGTGCTCGACGTGGGCGTCACCGACGACACCGTCGTCGGCCTGGCCCGCCGGGGCGGCGAGCGCTTCGCGTGGGACTGCTACCGCCGGCTGGTGCAGATGTACGGCCGCACCGTCCTCGGGGTCGACGCCGCCCTGTTCGAGCACGAGCTGGCCGCCGCCCGCGCGACCCTGCAGGTCTCGCACGACGGCGAGCTCGACGCGCTGACCCTGCGCACCCTGGTGGCCTCGTTCCGCCGGATCATCCAGCGTGAGGTGGGCGAGGACCTTCCCCAGGACCCACGCGAGCAGCTGCGCCGCGCCGTGCTGGCGGTCTTCTCCTCCTGGAACGTGCCGCGCGCCCGGTTCTACCGGCGCCAGGAGGGGATTCCGGACGACCTGGGCACGGCGGTCAACGTCGTGGAGATGGTCTACGGCAACACCGGTCCGCGCTCCGGCAGCGGGGTCTGCTTCACCCGCGACCCGGCCTCCGGGGAGCTGGGGGCCTACGGCGACTACCTGCCCAACGCCCAGGGCGAGGACGTGGTCAACGGCAGCCGGGCCACGATCCCCCTGGCGCAGCTCGCGCAGCTGGACCCCGCGGCATACACCGCCCTGACCGGGCACCTGCGCACCCTCGAGCAGCACTACCGCGACCTGTGCGACGTCGAGTTCACCATCGAGGACGGCACGTTGTGGGTCCTGCAGACGCGCGTCGGCAAGCGCACCGCCGCAGCGGCGTTCCGGATCGCCTGCGCTCTGGTCGACGAGGGACTGATCGACCTGGACGAGGCCCTGCGCCGGGTCGACGGCCACCAGCTCTCCCGGCTGCTGCACCCCCAGCTCGGCGACACCTCCGGCCACGCCCTGCTCGCCACCGGCCTGCCCGCCAGCCCGGGCGCCGGGGTCGGCGAGGTCGCCCTCGACCACGAGACGGCCGCCCGGTGGGCGCGGGAGGGCCGCGACGTCGTGCTCGTGCGCCAGGAGACCAGCCCCGACGACCTGCCCGGCATCGTCGCCGCCCGCGCGGTCGTCACCGCCCGTGGCGGCCTGACCTCACACGCCGCGGTCGTGGCCCGCGGGATGGGCCGGCCGTGCGTGGTCGGTGCCGCCGACCTGGTGATCGACCTCGAGACCCGCACCGTCACCACCCTCGCCGGGGTCACCCTCGCCGAGGGCGATGTGGTCTCCGTCGACGGC
>DASSPC010000045.1:0-4704 GCA_035699865.1 Oryzihumus sp.
CTGACGTCGAGAACTTTACGGGCCCCCTCGCCGGATCAACAAATCCGCTGGTCAACGCGCTGACGCCCCCTCCGGAGGGTGCCGGAGGGGGCGTCAGCGTGCCGCGTCATCAGGCCGGCAGCACCGGCAGCCGGGTGTCAGCTCGCGAGCCGGGAGGCCGCCGGAGAGCCGGGGGTCAGCCCGCAAGCCGCGCCGCGGCGAGGGACTTGCGGCCCCGGCGCAGCAACGCGACCTGGCCGTGCAGGAAGTCGCCCTCCCCCAGCACCGCGTCCTCGTCGGTCACCTTGACGTTGTTGACCGAGGCCCCGCCCTCCCCGATCACCCGGCGCGCGGCCTTGCGACCGTCCACCAGGCCGGTCGCCACCAGGGCATCGACCACGGAGTCACCGACCGCGACCGTGCCACCGGGCAGCTCGGCCGTCGCATCGGCCAGGGTCCGGGCGTCCAGTGCCGACAGGTCACCCTTGCCGAAGAGCGCCTCACTGGCGGCCCTGACCGCGGCGGTCGCCCCGGCGCCGTGCACGAGGGTGGTCACGTCGGCAGCCAGCGTCCTCTGCGCCTCGCGGGCGAAGGGTCGCTCGGCCACCGCCTTCTCCAGCTCGTCGATCTCCTCCCTGGTCCGGTCGGTGAACACCTTGAGCAACGTGATCACCGAGGCGTCCTCGACGTTGATCCAGTACTGGTAGAAGGCGTAAGGGCTGGTCATCTCGGGCGAGAGCCAGATGGCGTTGCCTGCGCTCTTGCCGAACTTCTCACCAGAGCTGTCGGTCAGCAGCGGCGTCGTGAGCAGGTGGACGGACTTCCCCTCGACCCGGTGGATCAGGTCGGAGCCGGCGGTGAGGTTGCCCCACTGGTCGTTGCCACCGGTCTGGAGCGTGCAGCCGTAGTCCCGGAAGAGCTGGAGGTAGTCCAGCCCCTGGAGCAGCTGGTAGCTGAACTCGGTGTAGGAGATTCCCTCCTCCGACCTCAGCCGTGCCGAGATCGCCTCCTTCCTGACCATCTGGTTGACCCGGAAGTGCTTGCCGATGTCGCGCAGGAAGTCGAGCGCCGTGAGGCCCTCGGTCCAGTCCAGGTTGTTGACGAAGACGGCCGGGTTGTCGCCCTCGGCGTCGAGGAACGGCTGCACCTGGCGCTGGATGGTGGCCACCCACTGCGCGGTCTGCTCCTTGGTCTTGAGCACCCGCTCCGCCGTGGGCCGCGGGTCGCCGATGAGGCCGGTGGAGCCGCCGACCAAGCAGATCACCCGGTGCCCGGCACGTTGGAGGTGGCGCAGCACGACGAGCTGCACCAGGTTGCCGAAGTGCAGCGAGGGGGCGGTGGGGTCGAAGCCGCAATACGCCGTGATCGGCCCGTCGGCGAGTGCTTCGCGCAGCGAGGCCTCGTCGGTGGTCTGCGCCACCAACCCTCGCCACTGCAGCTCGTCGAGGATGTCGCTCACGGTGCTTCGTTCCCTTCTGTGGTCCGACCCGGCCGGACGCCGGTCAGGTCACAGCCTGCCCTACGACGCGTCGGGCCGGCGACGCGGTTTGCCCGGTCGGTATGCCGAGACGCTCACCTCACCCTCCACCCAGAACCGCCAGGGGTATGCCGTGCCGTCGCCGCCGGCCCCGCTGACGCCCACCCGCGGGCCGGTCCGCACGCGGTGCACCTCGACCGCACCGACCCTGGGGCCGACCACCACCGGCGAGTCCGCGGCACACACGTCAAGGCCGTCCTGGTCGCCGGACAGCGCCAGCGTCGTGGCCAGCCGGGCCGGGCCGCGGGCCCAGTCCCGCCGGGCGATCCGGGCGCGCCGGGCGGCGGCCACGTCCTCCCCACCGACGACCTCGCCGGCCCGCAGCAGCACCGCGCTGGCGTGGCCCTCGGGGCCGCAGACGAGGTTGGCGCACCAGTGCATGCCGTAGGTGAAGTAGACGTAGAGGCCACCGGGGTGGCCGAACATCACCTGCGTGCGCGGGGTGGGCCCCCGGAAGGCGTGCGAGCCGGGGTCCTGCTCCCCGGCATACGCCTCGACCTCGGTGAGCCGCACGGTGACGCCGGCATGGGTGACGGTGCAGCCGAGCAGGTCGGGGGCCACCTCGAGCACCGGACGGTCGAAGAACTCCCGGGGCAGCCGCTCCCCCGCCGGCACGCTCAGTCGCGCCGGCGCCGGATCTTCGAACCGAGCCACACCAACGGATCGTACGAGTGGTCGACGACCCGCTCCTTGAGGGGGATCAGCGCGTTGTCGGTGATCTTGATGTGCTCCGGGCAGACCTCGGTGCAGCACTTGGTGATGTTGCACAGGCCGAGGCCGTGCTCGTGCTGCGCCGCCTCGCGCCGGTCGGCCTGGTCGAGCGGGTGCATGTCGAGCTCGGCGATGCGCATGAGGAAGCGCGGACCGGCATACGCCTGCTTGTTGTCCTCGTGGTCGCGGATGACGTGGCAGACGTCCTGGCACAGGAAGCACTCGATGCACTTGCGGAACTCCTGCGAGCGCTCGACGTCGACCTGCTGCATCCGGTAGTCGCCGGGGGCGAGGTCCGCCGGCGGCGCGAACGCCGGCACGGCGCGGGCCTTCTCGTAGTTGAAGGAGACGTCGGTGACCAGGTCGCGCACCACCGGGAACGCGCGCAGCGGCGTCACCGTGACCGTCTCGCCCTGCTCGAAGGTGCTCATGCGGGTCATGCACATCAGCCGCGGCCGGCCGTTGACCTCCGCGCTGCACGAGCCGCACTTGCCCGCCTTGCAGTTCCAGCGCACGGCGAGGTCCGGGGCCTGCGTCGCCTGCAGCCGGTGGATGATGTCGAGGACCACCTCGCCCTCGTTGACCTCGACGGTGAAGTCGGCCAGGTCGCCGCCGTCGGCGTCGCCCCGCCAGACGCGAAAACGCCCGTCGTAGCTCATGACTCGCTCCCCTGCTCGGGAGAGGGCGCCGGGGTGTCGAGCACCGCCAGCTCCGCCTCGGTGAGGTACTTGGCCAGCTCCTTGCGGTCGAACAGCTCCAGCAGGTCGCGCCGGATGGCCGGCACCGGCTGGTGCGCGAGGTCGATCCCGCCGTCGACCCGCTGGCTGCAGACGAGGTTGACCCCGCGCCAGGCCGGGTCCATCGAGGGGTGGTCCTCGCGGGTGTGCCCGCCGCGGCTCTCGGTGCGCTCCAGCGCCGCGCGGGCGACGCACTCGCTGACCGCGAGCATGTTGCGCAGGTCCAGCGCGAGGTGCCAGCCGGGGTTGAACTGCCGGTGGCCCTCGACCCCGACGACCGAGGCCCGGCGGCGCAGCTCGGCCAGCCGCTCCAGCGCCTCGCGCACCTCGCCCTCGCGCCGGATGATGCCGACCAGGTCGTTCATCGACTGCTGCAGCTCCTGGTGCAGCGTGTAGGGGTTCTCCCCGCCGTCGTTGCCGAACGGCGCCAACGCCACCGTCGCGGCGGCGTCGAGGTCACCTTCGGAGACCGCGGGACGCTTGTCGCCCAACGACTCCAGGTATGCCGCGGCGCCGGCTCCCGCGCGCCGGCCGAAGACGAGCAGGTCCGACAGGGAGTTGCCGCCGAGGCGGTTGGAGCCGTGCATGCCGCCGGCCACCTCACCGGCGGCGAACAGGCCGGGGACGCGGGTGGCGGCGGTGTCGGCGTCGACCTCGACACCGCCCATGACGTAGTGGCAGGTCGGGCCGACCTCCATCGGCTCGGCCGTGATGTCGACGTCGGCGAGCTCCTTGAACTGGTGGTGCATCGAGGGCAGCCGCCGGATGATCTCCTCGGCGGGCAGGCGGGTGGACACGTCGAGGAACACGCCGCCGTGCGGGGTGCCGCGGCCCTCCTTGACCTCGTTGTTGATCGCCCGCGCCACCTCGTCACGGGGCAGCAGCTCCGGCGGGCGCAGGTTGTTGTCCGGGTCCTTGTACCACCGGTCCGCCTCCTCCTCGGTGTCGGCGTACTGGCCGCGGAAGACGTCGGGCACGTAGTCGAACATGAACCGCTTGCCCTCGGAGTTGCGCAGCACACCACCGTCACCGCGCACCGACTCGGTGACGAGGATGCCCTTGACCGAGGGCGGCCAGACCATGCCGGTGGGGTGGAACTGGACGAACTCCATGTTGATCAGCGTGGCGCCGGCCCGCAGGGCCAGGGCGTGCCCGTCGCCGGTGTACTCCCACGAGTTGCTGGTGACCTTGAACGACTTGCCGATGCCGCCGGTCGCCAGGATCACCGTCGGCGTCTCGAAGAGCACGAAGCGGCCGGACTCGCGCCAGTAGCCGAACGCGCCGGAGACCGCCTCGCCGTCGAGCAGCAGGTCGGTGATCGTCAGCTCCGCGAACACCTTCAGCCGGGCCTCGGCGTCGCCGGTCTCGCGCTCGTCCTCCTGCTGCAGCGAGACGATCTTCTGCTGCAGGGTGCGGATGAGCTCCAGGCCGGTGCGGTCACCGACGTGGGCCAGGCGGGGGTACTCGTGGCCGCCGAAGTTGCGCTGGCTGATCGTGCCGTCGGCGGTGCGGTCGAACAGCGCGCCGTAGGTCTCCAGCTCCCACACCCGCTGTGGTGCTTCCTTGGCGTGCAACTCCGCCATTCGCCAGTTGTTCAGGAACTTGCCCCCGCGCATGGTGTCGCGGAAGTGCACCTGCCAGCTGTCCTTGCTGTTGACGTTGCCCATCGACGCGGCGATGCCGCCCTCGGCCATGACGGTGTGGGCCTTGCCGAACAACGACTTGCAGATGATCGCCGTG
>DASSPC010000046.1:0-13324 GCA_035699865.1 Oryzihumus sp.
TAAGCACGCCGCCAGCGTTCGTCCTGAGCCAGGATCAAACTCTCCGTTGATGTTTGCCACCCACACCACAAGGGCGCGGGAAAACAGACCCCGAAGGGTTTAAAAATCCGGCTGAAACAGAACCAAGCCCGCTGGACTTGAATTCAATCAACCAAAGGAAAATCGTCCGACATCACAAAGACGCCGGGACGAGGTAATTGGCATCGATTTTTGGCACGCTGTTGAGTTCTCAAGGACCGGACGCGCACCATCACCAGACACTCAGCCTGGATCCGGGGCTACCGTTCGTGTTGTGACCTGCTGACCGCCACTCGCTCGGAGTGACTTGCGCTGTCCGCGCCGGCCGCTTGTCGTGTTCCACTGTAGCAGGCTCTCGGCCCGCTCCCGACCACCCTCTCGGGCGCCAGGCATCCGCCGGAACCGGCGGGCTTGCGGTGGATCGTCATCCCCGGGACCGGCCTACTTCGCGCGGCGCTTGCGCTCCGCTGCGGTGGTGTCCGTTCCTCCCTGTCGGGCTGACGTCGAGAACTTTACGGGGCCTTGTCCCGGAACTCCAAATCGGGTGAAAACCCCCAGTTCACAGGCCTGCCCGGCCCTGGAACGCACGAACCGGGCAGCCCCGCGCGGTGGCGGGACTGCCCGGTCCGGGCAGGCAGAGGGGTCAGCGCACGCGCTGCACGATGCTCACAGCCAGGGCGCGCAGGGCGTCCTGGACCGGGCCGTCTCCCAAGGGGTCGATCAGGTCCTGGGCCTCACGGGCCATCTCCAGCGTGCGCTCCCGCGCCCGGTCCAGTGCGGGGTGCGCGCGCAGCAGGCCGAGCGCCTCGCCATGCAGCTCGTCGTCCCGCAGGTCCTGTCCGAGCAGCTCGAGCAGCCGGGCGTCCGCGGGATCGGTCGAGGTGCGCGCATAGAGGACCGGCAGCGTGGCCACGCCCTCCCGCAGGTCGGTGCCGGGGGTCTTGCCCGACTCCCCTGTCTCGGAGGTCACGTCGATGAGGTCGTCCACGAGCTGGAAGACCACGCCGAGCCGCTCGCCGTACCGGCGCATGATCTCGACCGTCTCCGGCGGGCAGCCGCTGAACATGGCGCCGTAGCGCGCGGCGGTCGCGATGAGCACCCCGGTCTTGTCGGCCAGGACACCGAGGTAGTAGTCGACCGGGTCCTCCCCGTCAGGGGCCGGCCGGTCGTCCTTGATCTGCCCGGCACACAGCCGCACGAAGGTCCGCGCCTGGATCTTGACCGCCTCGGGCCCGAGCTCGGCCACGATGGCCGAGGCCTTCCCGAAGAGCAGGTCGCCGACGAGGATCGCCGTGGAGTTTCCGTAGCGCGCGTTGGCGCTGACGACCCCGCGGCGCATGTCCGCCTCGTCCATGACGTCGTCGTGGTAGAGCGAGGCGAGGTGCGTCAGCTCCACCCCCGCCGCCGCCGCGACCACGTCGTCATTGATGCCCGACCCGAGCTCGGCCGCCAGCAGCGTCAGCAACGGGCGGAACAGCTTGCCGTGGGCCGCGGCCAGGTGTCCCGAGGCCTCCGCGATGAACGGGTCGTCGTGCTCGACGTGCGCGCGTAGCGTCGCGTCGACCGCGGCAAGGCCGTCCTGCAGCCGGGACGCCAGCTCCGGCGACGCCGTCGGCAGGCCGAGCGTCGACGACGCCGTCGTCATCGAAGGAACAGCGCCGAGCTGGACGCGAGATCCAGCACAGACGAGGGCAGGACGCCGAGGACCAGCGTCGCGACGGTGCCGAGGGCCACCGCGAGGGTGGTCACGATGGAGGGCGTGACCACCACGGTGCTGTCACCGGCCGGCTCGGAGAAGTACATGAGCACGATGAGCCGGACGTAGACGAACGCCGTGACCGCGCTGGCCAGGACGCCGATGAACGCCAGGACCGTGCCGCCGTGACCGACCGCCGCCGAGAACACCGCGAACTTGGCGGTGAAGCCGGACGTCAGCGGGATGCCCGCGAAGGCCAGCAGCAGGAAGGCGAAGGTGCCCGCGACCCACTTGTTGCGCTTGGCCAGGCCGGCCCACTGCGACAGGTGCGTGGCCTCGGAGCCGCCGGAGCGGACCAGCGAGACGATGGCGAACGCCGCGATCGTGGTGAACCCGTAGGCCACCAGGTAGAACAGCGTCGCGGAGACGCCCACCCGGTCGAAGGCCAGCACACCGGTGAGGATGAACCCGGCGTGCGCGATGGAGGAGTAGGCCAGGAGGCGCTTGACGTCGGTCTGGGTGACCGACAGGACCGCGCCCACGACCATCGTCAGGATCGCCACGCCCCACAGGACCGGCTCCCAGTCCCAACGGCTGCCGGCGACACCGACGTAGACCACGCGCAGGATCGCGCCGAAGGCGGCGACCTTGGTGCAGGCGGCCATGAAGCCGGTCACCGGGGTCGGGGCGCCCTGGTAGACGTCCGGGGTCCACATGTGGAACGGCACGGCACCGATCTTGAAGAGCAGGCCGACGGCGACCAGCAGGACGCCCGGGACGAGCAGGCCGTCCATGCCGCTGTTGCTGCTGATGGCCCGGGCGATGACGCTCAGGTCCATCGAGCCGGAGTAGCCGAACAGCAGGGCGGAGCCGAAGAGAAAGAACCCGGAGGAGAACGCGCCGAGCAGGAAGTACTTCAGCGAGGCCTCCTGCGACAGCAGGCGGCGACGCCGGGCCAGGCCACACAGGATGTACAGCGGCAGCGAGAGCACCTCGAGGGCGACGAACATCGTCAGCAGGTCACCCGCAGCGGGGAACAGCAGCATGCCGCCGACGGCGAACAGGGTCAGCGGGAACACCTCGGTGCCCGTGGCGCCGGCGCGCAGCGCCGCGGCCTCGTACGGCGAGCCCGGGACCGCGGCACCCATGGGGGTGAACGCGTCGGCGCCGGTGCCGTCGAAGCGCTCGGCCATCGTCAGGACGCCCATCACCGACAGGACCAGCAGGGTCCCCTGCAGGAACAGGGCCGGGCCGTCGACGACGACGGCGCCCTCGAGCGTGCTGCCGGTGTTGCCACGCGCCGCGAAGACCAGTGCCACGAACGCGCCGACCAGGCCGGCGACCGACAGGGTGACCTGCACGGCATACCGGCGGGAGCGGGGGGCGAACGCCTCGACGAGGACGCCCACGAGGGCGACGCCGAAGACGACCAGCATCGGCGACACCGCCGCGTAGTTGACCTTCGCGGCGACGAAGTCGGCCGTCGCGAGGGACGGCATGGCGGCGATCACTTCGCACTCCCATCAGCTGCGGTGCCGTGCGTCGGAGCGGGGTCGGTCACGCCGACCTGCTGCATCGTGGTCTGCACGGCGGGGTTGATCACGTCGAGGACCGGCTTGGGGTAGAAGCCCAGCACGATGAACGCGGCGATGAGCGGGGCCACGACCCACTTCTCGCGCCGGCTCAGGTCGGCGGGACGCTCGGCCAGCTCCGGCTTGGGGCCGGTCATCATGCGCTGGTACATCAGCAGGATGTACAGCGCGGCCAGCACGATGCCGGTCGTCGCGATGATCGCAGCCACCTTGTAGCGCTGGAACGTGCCGACCAGGACCAGGAACTCCGAGACGAAGCTCGCCATGCCCGGCAGCGCCAGGCTGGACAGGCCCGCGACCAGGAAGACACCGGCCAGGAGCGGGGTGACCCGCTGCCAGCCGCCGTAGTCCGGGATGCGGCGGCTGCCCCGCCGGCCGGCGAGCATCGCCGCCACGAGGAACAGCGCGGCGGTGGAGAAACCGTGGTTGACCATGTACAGCGTCGAGCCGGACTGGCCCACCGAGGTCATCGCGAAGATGCCCAGCACGATGAAGCCGAAGTGGCTGATCGAGGTGAAGGCGATCAGGCGCATCACGTCGGTCTGGCCGATGGCCAGCAGCGCGCCGTAGACGATCGAGATGATCGCCAGGACGATGACCGCCGGGGTGGCCCACTTGCTGGCCTCGGGGAACAGCGGCAGGCAGAAGCGGATCATGCCGAAGGTGCCGACCTTGTCGAGCACGCCGACCAGGAGCACCGAGGTCGCCGGGGGCGCCTCGGCGGCCGCGTCGGGCAGCCACGTGTGGACCGGGAACATCGGTGCCTTCACCGCGAAGGCGAAGAAGAAGCCGAGGAACAGCAGGCGCTCGGTGGTCTGGTCGAGGTGCAGCCCGGTCAGGTTGGTGACGAGGAAGTCCTCGGGACCGCCGGGGCCGTGCAGGCCCAGGGCGATGACGGCCACGAGCATGACCAGGCCGCCCAGGAGCGAGAACAGCAGGAACTTCACCGCGGCGTACTGGCGCTGCGGGCCGCCGAAGGACCCGATCAGGAAGTAGACCGGGATCAGCATCGCCTCGAAGAAGACATAGAAGAGGAACACGTCGGTCGCCGCGAACACCCCGACCATGAACGTCTCGAGGACGAGCATGAGCGCGAAGTAGTTCTGCGTCCGGCGGCCCACCTCCGGCACGTCGTTCCACGCCGCGAGGATGCAGACCGGCGCGAGGATGACGGAGAGCATGATGAGGACGAGCGCGATGCCGTCGACACCCACGGCGTAGCTGACGCCGAACTGCGGGATCCAGGAGTGCTGCTCGCTGAGCTGGAACTGCTGGGTGGAGCTGGTGTTGAACTGCAGCGCGGCGCCGATGGCGACCACGAGGGCCGCCAGCGAGAAGCCGAGCGAGATCTGCCGGGCACGACCGGCCAGGCTCGCTGGGAGGAGGGCCACGACGACGGCACCGATCAACGGGATCAGGCCGATCGTGGTCAACCACGGGAAGCTGGACATCACTGAACCACCCACACGGCACCGAGGATCACGACGACACCGGCGAGCATCGTCAGGGCATAAGAGCGAACGAAACCGTTCTGGACGCGGCGGACCCGCGCGGACGTACCGCCGATGAGGGCCGCCAGGCCACCGGCCGCACCGTCGACACCCTTGCCGTCGAAGAAGACGAGCGAGCGGGTCAGGTGGATGCCGGGGCGCATGAACACGCCCTCGTTGACGTCGTCCTGGTAGAGGTCACGGCGTGCGGCCCGCGTGGCGAGCGAACCCACGGGGGCCACCACCGGCACCGGCTCGCGCCAGTAGCGCAGCCAGGCCAGGGAGACACCGCCGACCACGAGCAGCAGCGTCACGGTCATGAGCACCGGCACCGCCACGACGGGCTCCGCGCCACCTTCGGCGGAGCCGACGACCGGCTCGAGCCAGCTGGTGATGACCCCGGTCGGGCCGAGCACGAGGCCGAGGAGGGCCGAGCCGGCGGCCAGGATGATCATCGGCACGGTCATGATCTTGGGCGACTCGTGCGGGTGGGCGTCCTCCTCCCACCGCTTCTGGCCGTGGAACGTCATGAAGAACAGGCGGGACATGTAGAACGCCGTCACGCCGGCGCCGAGCAGGGCTGCGCCACCGAAGACCCAGGGCTGCCAGCCCTCGCCGACGAAGGCGGCCTCGATGATCTTGTCCTTGGACCAGAAGCCCGCGAACGGCGGCACACCGAGGATGGCCAGCCAGCCGAGGCCGAACGTGGCCCAGGTGATCTTCATGGCGCCGGACAGTCGGCCGAAGCGGCGCATGTCGACGGTGTCGTTCATGCCGTGCATGACCGAACCCGCGCCGAGGAACATGCCGGCCTTGAAGAAGCCGTGCGTCAGCAGGTGGAAGATCGCGAAGGCGTAGCCCACCGGGCCGAGGCCGGCGGCCAGCATCATGTAGCCGATCTGGCTCATGGTGGAGGCAGCCAGGGCCTTCTTGATGTCGTCCTTGGCGCAGCCGACCACCGCACCGAAGAGCAGGGTGATCGCACCGACGATGGTCACGACCAGCCGCGCGTCGGGCGAGGCGTCGAAGATCACGTGGCTGCGGACCACGAGGTAGACACCGGCGGTCACCATCGTCGCCGCGTGGATCAGCGCGGACACCGGCGTCGGGCCGGCCATGGCGTCGCCCAGCCAGCTCTGCAGCGGGAACTGGGCCGACTTGCCGCAGGCGCCCAGCAGCAGCATCAGGCCGATGGCGGTGACGACCGCCTGGTTGGCGCCGGGGATCCCGGCGTTGACGCCGGCGAAGGTGACCGTGCCGAACGTGACGAACATCAGCATGATCGCGACGGACAGGCCGAAGTCACCGACGCGGTTGACCACGAACGCCTTGTTGGCCGCCGAGGCGTAGGCCGGGTTCTGGTTCCAGAAGCCGATGAGCAGGTAGGAGGCCAGGCCCACGCCCTCCCAGCCGACGTAGACCAGCAGGTAGGAGTCCGCCAGCACCAGCAGCAGCATCGAGGCCACGAACAGGTTGAGGTAGGCGAAGAACCGGCGCTTGTCCGGGTCGTGCTCCATGTAGCCGATCGAGTAGACGTGGATCAGCGAGCCCACGAACGTGATCAGCAGGACGAAGGCCACCGACAGCGGGTCGACCAGGAGTCCGGCCTCGAGCTTGAACGAGCCGGCCGGCACCCAGGAGAACAGGTGCAGCGACTGCGCCCGCTCGCCCGCGGGGCGGCCGATCATCGACAGCGTCAAGATCGCGCCGACCACGAAGCTGGCCCAGGACAGCGACGTCGCCAGGAGCGGCCCGAAGGAGTTGGTACGCCGGCCGCCCAGGAGGAGGGCCGCCGCACCGAGCAGCGGGAGGGCGATGAGCAGCCAGGCGACCGAGGTCACCCCAGTGGCGCTCTGGACCACCGCTGCGGTGTGGTCCGCAGTAGCAAGTGAGTACACCTGTTGCGCTCCTTACAGCTTCAGCAGGTTGGCGTCGTCGACCGAGGCCGAGCGTCGGGCACGGAAGATGGCCATGATGATCGCCAGGCCGACGACCACCTCAGCGGCCGCCACCACCATGACGAACAGCGCGACGACCTGGCCGTCGAGCGAGCCGTGCATGCGGGCGAACGTCACGAACGCGAGGTTGGTCGCGTTGAGCATGAGCTCGACGCCCATGAAGATGACGATCGAGTTGCGGCGCACGAGCACCGCGGCGGCGCCGATCGCGAACAGGATGGCCGACAGGTAGACGTAGTTGACCAGGCTCATCGGGCCCGACCCTCCTCGATCTCTCGCTCGATGGCCTGCTCGGCCTCTTCGTAGCGCTCGGGGGTGTGGACCTGCTCACGGGCGGTGAGCACCCGCGATACGGACAGCTCGCTCGGCGTGCCGTCGGGCAGCAGCGCCGGGGTGTCGACCGCGTTGTGGCGGGCGTAGACGCCCGGGGCGGGCAGGCCGGCGAGGTTCTTGCCCTCGCGGAAGCGACGCTCGGACCACTCGCGCTGGGTGAGCCGCTCGGTGAGCCGCTCGCGGTGCGCCAGCACCATGGCGCCGAGGGCGGCCGTGATGAGCAGGGCGCTGGTGACCTCGAAGACCCAGACGTACTTGCCGAAGATCAGGTTGGCCACGCCGGTGACGTTGCCGTCGGCGTTGGCCCGGGTCAGGCCGGCAGCGGCCGGGAACGTGACCTGGCCGATGGTGCTGACCAGCAGGCCGCCCAGGCCGAGGGCGAGCAGCAGCGCCACCCACTTCTGGCCCTTGATCGTCTCGACGAGCGAGTCGGACGAGTCGACGCCGACGAGCATGAGCACGAACAGGAACAGCATCATGACCGCGCCGGTGTAGACGAAGATCTGCACGATGCCGAGGAAGTCGGCGTTCTGCGCGATGTAGAAGACACCGAGGTTGATCATCACCAGGGCCATCGCCAGGGCCGCGTGCACGGCCTTCTTGGCGAAAAGCAGACCCAGCGCAGCAATCACGCTGATCGGGCCGAGGACCCAGAAGAGGAACGCCTCACCACCGCTGGTCATCGGGTGACACCGCCTTCCTCGACCGCGACCTCGTCGCGCTTGGTGTGGAGCTCGACCCACTGCTTCTGCGAGGGCGTGGCCGTGGCGACCTTGCCCTGGTAGTAGTCGCGCTCCTCCATCTCCTCCACCATCGGGTGGGGCGGCTGGAGCATGCCCTCCTGGAGGGGGGCGAGCAGCTGCTGCTTCTCGTAGATGAGCTTGCCGCGGTCGTCGTCGGCCATCTCGTAGAAGTTGGTCATCGTCAGCGCGCGCGTCGGGCAGGCCTCGATGCACAGGCCGCAGAAGATGCAGCGCAGGTAGTTGATCTGGTAGACGCGGCCGTAGCGCTCACCCGGGGAGAAGCGCTCCTCCTCGGTGTTGTCCGCGCCCTCGACGTAGATCGCGTCCGCGGGGCAGGCCCACGCGCACAGCTCGCAGCCGACGCACTTCTCCAGGCCGTCGGGGTGACGGTTGAGCTGGTGCCGACCGTGGAAGCGCGGCTGGGTCGGCCGCTTCTCCTCGGGGTACTCCTCGGTCTCCAGCTTGCGGAACATGGTGGCGAAGGTGACGCCGAATCCGCCGACGGGTGCGAGGAGGTCGGACAGCCAGCTCTTGGAGCCCGCCTCCGTGTTCTTCTCAGCCACGGTTGGCCTCCGGGGTGGTGGTGGACGTGGGGGCGGCCGTCGCGGCCACCTGCAGGCTGGGCTCACGCAGGCGCTGGCCGGGCAGCGGCGGCACCGGGTAGCCGCCCGCGAACGGGTCGATCTCCTCGGGGACCTCGACCCGGGACGTGCGCTCCTTCTCGGCGCGACGGCCGTCCCAGACCCAGGCCGCGGCCAGGGCCACGACGGCGATCACGCCGACCACGATGAGGGTGGCGGTGCGGGTGTTGCCGCCGAAGAAGGACAGCTGCGCGCCGCGGATGAACGCGACCGCGACGACCCACGCGAGGGTGACCGGGATGAGGAACTTCCAGCCGAAGCGCATGAACTGGTCGTAGCGCACACGCGGCAGGGAGCCACGCAGCCAGACGAAGAAGAACATGAACAGCCAGAGCTTCACGACGAACCAGAGCAGGCCCCACCAGCCGTGGTTGAACATGCCGTCGTTGATGGCGGCGATGCCGGGAGGCGCCTGCCAGCCACCGAGGAACATCGTCGTGGCCAGCGCCGAGACGGTGAACATGTTGACGTACTCGCCCAGGAAGAACATCGCGAACTTCAGCGAGGAGTACTCCGTGTGGAAGCCACCGGTGAGCTCACCCTCACCCTCGGCGAGGTCGAACGGGAGGCGGTTGGTCTCGCCGACCATGGTGATGACGTAGACGCCGAAGCTGAAGAACGCCGGGATGATGAACCACAGGCTCTTCTGCGAGCTGACGATCTGCGAGGTCGACATCGAGCCGGAGTACATGAACACCGCGACCAGCGACAGGCCCATGGCGATCTCGTAGGAGATGACCTGGGCGGTGGAGCGCAGGCCACCGAGCAGCGGGTAGGTCGAGCCGGAGGACCAGCCGGCCAGCACGATGCCGTAGACACCGACGCCGGCGACCGCGAGGACGAGCAGCACCGCGACCGGGATGTCGGTCAGCTGCAGCGGCGTCATATGGCCGAACATGCTGACCGTCGGGCCGAGCGGGATGATCGCGAACGACACGAACGCCATGGCACCGGCGATGACCGGGGCCAGGATGAAGACGAGCTTGTCGGCGTTCTTGGGGGTCAGGTCCTCCTTGAGCGCCAGCTTCACGCCGTCGGCCAGCGTCTGCAGCAGGCCGAACGGGCCGGTGCGGTTCGGACCCGGACGCTGCTGCATCCGGCCGATCACCCGCCGCTCGAACCAGATGACCAGCAGCGTGTTGACCAGCAGGAACACGAAGACGAGCAGCGCCTTGACCAGGGACAGCCACCACGGGGTGTCGCTGAAGTCGGCGACGGGCCTGTCCAGAGTCGGGACGAGGGACGTCACGCCTGTCGTCGCGTGTGCGAGCGAGCCGGCGAGGCTCATGCGGCACCACCCTTGGTGAGAGTCACGACGGCGCCGGCGTCGACGCCCAGCGTCGATCGCACCGCGCTGCCGCGCGAGTTGGTCGGCAGCCAGACCACGTGGTCGGCCATGTCGGTGATCACTGCCGGGACGGTGATGGACCCGGTCGGGGTCGACACCGTCAGCAGCTCGCCGTCCGCGACGCCGGCGACCGCCGCAGTGGTCGCCGAGAGGCGGGCCACCGCCGTGGGCGCCGTGCCTGCGAGGAACGGCTCACCGTCCTGCATCCTGCCCTCGTCGAGCAGGTGGTGCCACGTGGCGAGCACGGCCTGGCCGCTGTCGGTCCACGGCACCTCGGCCGGGGCGACGGTCGGGGCCGCGGCGCGCGGGCCGCTCCACGGGCCGAGCCGCTCCATGTCGGCACGGGCCGCGGCCAGCGAGCGGACGTCGAGGTACTCGCCCATCGCGTCGGCCAGCAGGTCCAGCACGCGGTGGTCGCTCATGGCGTTGGTGTCGAGTGCGGCCTCGAACGGGCGCACCCGGCCCTCCCAGTCGACGAAGACACCGGCCTTCTCCGCGTGCGGGGCCACCGGCAGCACCACGTCGGCGCGCTCGGTGACCGCGCTCTCGCGGACCTCGAGGGACACGACGAACGCGCGGGCCAATGCGTCGAGCGCGTCCCGGGAACGGCTCAGGTCGGCCGGGTCGACGCCGCCGACGACCAGACCGGCGAGGTTGCCGGCGCTGACCGCCGAGAGCATCTCGGCGGTGTCGCGGCCGACGGCCTCGGGCAGCCCGACGACGCCCCAGGCCTCGCCGACCTCCGCGCGGGCGGCGGGGTCGCCGACCGGACGGCCGCCGGGGAGCAGGTTGGGCAGGGCGCCGGCCTCGAGCGCGCCACGCTCACCGGCACGACGCGGCACCCACGCGAGGCGCGCACCGGTCGTCTTGGCGAGGGCGGCCGCGGCGGACAGCGCGCCGGGCACGGTGGCCAGGCGCTCACCGACGAGCACGACCGCGCCGTCGACCGACAGCGCCTTGGAGGTCTCGACGACCTCGATCTTCTCCTCGGCCAGGGCCGTCAGGACCTCCGCCTCCGTGCCGGGGGCCGTGCGGATCAGCGTGCCGCCGAGCTTCTCCAGCCCGCGCGTGGCGAACGGCGCGACCGAGAAGACGCGCGTGCCGTGCTTGCGGAACGCCTTGCGCAGGCGCAGGAAGACCATCGGCGACTCGTCCTCGGGCTCGAAGCCCACGAGCACGACGGTCGGGGCGGCCTCGAGGTCGGCGTAGGTCACGCCGCCACCACCGGGGCCGGTGGCCACGACGTGGTGCGCCAGGAACTCGGCCTCCTCCACCGACTGCGGGCGCGCCCGGAAGTCGATGTCGTTGGTCTGGAGCGCGATACGGGCGAACTTGCTGTAGGCGTAGGCGTCCTCGCCGCTGACGCGGCCACCGACGAGCACGCCGACGCCCTTGGCGTCGCGCGCCGCCTCGAGGCCACGCGCAGCGACGTCGAGTGCCTCCGGCCAGGAGGCCACGCGCAGGTTGCCGTCCTCGTCACGCACGAGCGGCTCGGTGATGCGGTCGGCCTGCGTGGCGTAGGTGAACGCCCAGCGACCCTTGTCGCAGTTCCACTCCTCGTTGACCGCCGGGTCGTTGACGGCCATGCGGCGCAGGACCGAGCCACGACGGTGGTCGGTGCGGGTGGCGCAGCCGCTGGCGCAGTGCTCGCACACGCTCGGGGTGGACACGAGGTCGAACGGACGGGAGCGGAAGCGGTAGGCCGCACCGGTCAGGGCACCCACCGGGCAGATCTGCACGGTGTTGCCGGAGAAGTAGGACTCGAACGGCTTCTCCTGGTAGATGCCGATCTGCTGCAGCGCGCCACGCTCGACCAGGGCGATGAACGGGTCACCGGCGATCTGGTCGGAGAAGCGGGTGCAGCGGGCGCACAGGACGCAGCGCTCCCGGTCGAGCAGCACCTGCGAGGAGATGTTGATCGGCTTGGGGAAGGTGCGCTTGACGTCCTCGAACCGGCTCTTGGGCCGGCCGTTGGACAGCGCCTGGTTCTGCAGCGGGCACTCGCCACCCTTGTCGCAGACCGGGCAGTCCAGCGGGTGGTTGATGAGCAGCAGCTCCATCACGCCCTGCTGGGCCTTGTCGGCGACCTTGGAGGTGTGCTGCGTCTTGACCTCCATGCCCTCGCTGACCGTCATGGTGCAGGAGGCCTGGGGCTTGGGGAACGCGCGCAGCGAGCCGTCGGGGCCCGGGGTGGCGACGTCGACGAGGCACTGACGGCAGGCGCCGACGGGCTCGAGCAGCGGGTGGTCGCAGAACCGCGGGATCTGGACGCCCACCTCCTCGGCGGCGCGGATCACCAGGGTGTTCTTCGGGACGCTGACGGGCACCCCGTCGATGGTCAGGTTGACCAGGTCCGTGCTGGTGGTGGCGGTCATGCGGACACGGTCTCCTTCGCGAAGAGCGTCGAGGCGTTCCGGTCGAACGGGCAGCCACCGTGCTCCAGGTGGGCGAGGTACTCCTCACGGAAGTACTGGATGCTGCTCGTGATCGGGCTGGTGGCACCGTCACCGAGCGCGCAGAACGACCGGCCGAGGATGTTGTCGCAGATGTCGAGCAGCTTCTCGAGGTCCTCCTCGCTGCCCTCACCGTGCTCGAGGCGCGCGAGGATCTGCTTGAGCCACCAGGTGCCCTCGCGGCACGGGGTGCACTTGCCGCAGGACTCGTGCGCGTAGAAGTCGGTCCACCGCTCCACGGCGCGCACCACGCAGGTCGTCTCGTCGAAGATCTGCAGCGCGCGGGTGCCGAGCATGGACCCGGCGGCCGCGACGGACTCGAAGTCCAGCGGGGTGTCGAGGTGCTCGTCGGTGAACAGCGGCGTGGACGAGCCACCCGGGGTCCAGAACTTCAGCTTCTTGCCGCCCCGCATGCCGCCGGCCATGTCGAGCAGCTCGCGCAGCGTGATGCCGAGCGGTGCTTCGTACTGGCCCGGGCGGGTGACGTGGCCGGAGAGGCTGAAGATGCCGAAACCGGTCGACTTCTCGGTGCCCATGCCGGAGAACCAGTCGGCGCCGTGCAGCAGGATCGGCGGCACGGAGGCGATGGACTCGACGTTGTTGACCACCGTCGGGCGGGCGTACAGACCCGCGACCGCCGGGAACGGCGGCTTGAGGCGCGGTTGGCCACGGCGACCCTCGAGGGAGTCCAGCAGCGCGGTCTCCTCGCCACAGATGTAGGCGCCGGCACCGGCGTGGACCGTCACGTCGAGGTCGAAGCCCGTGCCCATGATGTTCTTGCCGAGGTAGCCCTTGGCGTAGGCCTCCTCGACCGCGCGCAGCAGGCGGCGGTAGACGTGGACGACCTCACCGCGCAGGTAGATGAAGGCGTGGTTGCAGCCGATCGCGTAGGACGTGATCGCCACGCCCTCGATGAGGAACTGCGGGGCCGCCATCATCAGCGGGATGTCCTTGCAGGTGCCCGGCTCGGACTCGTCGGCGTTGACGACGAGGTAGCGGGGGCCACCGTCAGGAGCGGGCAGGAAGCCCCACTTCATGCCGGTGGGGAAGCC